>JBBQWA010000008.1:0-30979 GCA_038211045.1 Gemmatales bacterium | reverse complement strand
CGATGTGTCGTTCCAAAAGCAATATCTCACGGAAGCCAGCGAGTTGAAATTGCACATGTTCCGACTCGCCCTGCGAGAAGGCTACCGTGCGAAATTGCCGACGACTGTTCGGGAAGCCCGGCACCTCGCCCGGGAAATCGTCGCCGCGGCCCAACAGCAATTGGGGCTGAAGAATCCCTCGGCCGTGATCCTCGAACTCCTCTGCGGGGCCTGCAACAACCTCGACGAATTCAGCGGATTCGTGGCCCCGAGCGAGGCGATCGCCAATCATTCGCCCATACTGCAAATGGCCGCGTACGGGCTGCTGATCGCCTTCGATGCGGACGGCCTATTCATCGAAAACATCGTTCCCGGATCGTGGGCCAGCTTCACCCCGTTGGAACGCGGCCAACGCATCGTGAAAGTGAACGGCAAGCCGCTGGAAATGGCCGCCAACCCCGAGACGCTCCAACTCGCCCTCAAATCGCCCCCCTCCAGTTTCGGCCACGAGATCGAAGTGTTCGGAATCGACGGGGAAATGGTTGCCGCCCAATATCGATTGCCCACGCCGATCCCCACGGTGTTCGGCGACGAAATGTTAAAAGACGGCATCGGCTACATCCGCATCGGTCAATTCCGCGAAACCACTCCGCGCGAACTCGACGACGCCATCGACGCCCTGAAAATCCGCGGCCTCCGCGCCTTGATCCTCGATATCCGCGGCAACCCCGGCGGTTCCCTCACCGCTTGCCTCGGCGTCGCTCAGCGGTTCCTGCCGGCGGGGATCATCGTTACCACCCAGGGGCAAACCCCGGAGTTTTCCAACCGCGTCTTCTCCTCCGATTCCGGGATGTCCGCGTACGATTTCCCCCTCGTGCTGCTCGTCGATACCAAAACGATGTCCGCTGCGGAAATCCTCGCCGCGAGTTTGAAAGACAATGCCCGTGCCACGCTCGTCGGCTTACAAACCTTCGGTAAAGGCCTGATTCAATCCCGCGTTCGCTTGCAATCCCTCGATTCGCCGGAAGCCCCCAATAAATCGGGGTTCCTGTTCCTTTCGGTCGGCTCGGCGATCTCGCCGAGGGGTGCGCCGATCAACGAAGCGGGCATCGCCCCGCATGTGGTGCAAGCCGATCCTCACAAACAATTGATCGAAGCTTTGAACAAGGCCATCGAAGCCTTGAACGGCGTCCCCGTCGAGATGAGATAGTGCCGAGCGAAATCAGCGAGCTCGACAATCAGTATTTGCACTGGCGAGCCGGGAGCGTGAGCGACCGGAGGCGTTCGATTGGAGTGACATACCACGGAATCGATGCGACTCTAACGCATTCCCTCCGGTCGCTTACGCTCCCGGCTCGCCAGTGTGGTTCTGCAATTCGGATCGTTTATACCAAAATCAAACCGATGGCGAGCCGGGAGCATGAGCGACCGGGAGAATCCAGTTTCACTTCTTCCCGAGTTTGTACAAGGTACCTTTCTCGGTACCCACCAGAATGCAATCGGCACCCACGGCCACCGAACCGCTGATCGCACTATCCAAGATGATTTCTTGCCGACGTTTGCCCGTCTTCAAATCGAGTACGTAGAACTCACACGTATTGGAGAGGCACCCCACATAGACGCTGTTCCCGACGATCACCGGCGAGGCATCGACCATCCCTTCCGTCACGAAGTTCCAAAGTTCCTTGCCGGTCTTCGCATCCAAGGCGTATACCTTGCGATCCCGGCTTCCGGAGACCACGATGTTCTCCGCGACTGCGGCCGAGGCGTAAAAAGGCTGAGAACGGCGTTCCGCCTCGAACTCCCAACTCTTCCGTTTGGTCTTCAAATCGATGGCTACAACCTGATTGGTCATGGTGCCGACGTAGGCGAAGCCTTCGGTGAGCGTGGCCGTGGCAGCCGCTTGGCCGCCGAGATCGACGTTCCAAAGTTCTTTCCCGGTTTTAAGATCGACCGCGTGGAAAATACTATCGCACCCCGCTACGAACGTGACATCGCCGATGATGGCGGGGGATCCGTTCACCGGGCCTTCGATGGGGAAGTCCCAGAGTTTCTTGCCGTCCGGGCCGATGCAATGGAGCTTGGAATCGTGTGAGCCGATCAGAACGTTCTCGCCGTGGAAGTTGGCCCCGGAGGTGATTTCGCCATCGGTTTCGTACTTCCATTCGAGCTTCCCGGTCGCGGCGTCGATGGCATACACTTTGCCTTCCACATCGGCGGCGATGATCCGCTTGCCCTTCACGGCCGGGGAAGCCTTCATGGCTTCGAGCTTCACCTTCCAGATTTCCTTGCCCGAATCGAGATCGAGGCAGTAGAGGTGCTTATCCATCGAAGCGACGTAAACTCGGTTGCCAGCGAGAGCGGGGGCACCTTCGATGGAAGAACCGGTTTTGAAGGCCCAGAGTTGGTCGAGTGTTTCCGGTAACTTGGCCGTGCCGACGCCGGACATGGTGGGGGAACCGCGAAAGACCGGCCAATCGGCTGAGGGTATCGCAAAGGGTGGGGGCGCGAGTGCAGCCAACGCCACGAGGAATGTGTGAAATGCTAGCATCGGGTTCTCCGGTTCACCACGCGGCGCGGTAAATGGCGTGTATGTCGCCGTCGGTGACGGGGCGGGGGTTGAAGCGGGCCGTCCATTGCTGGTTCGCTTCCTCGGCGAGCAACCTCAATATACTCTCACTCACGCCGACCTCTTTCAACGAAGTCGGTAAGCCCGCCGCCTTCACCATCGCTTCGATCCGCTTGGCCAGCCATTCCGCCGAATGGCCCCCCGTAAGTGCGGTGTACTCCATCGCCGCCGAATTCGCATTGAATCGTATCACGTGCGGCAACATGAGGCCAATGGCCACGCCGTGCGTGATGCCATAGTGGGCCGTGAGCGGGTTAGCGCAACTGTGGCAGACCCCGAGCATCGCCGCTTCGATGGCCATCCCCGCGAAGTGGGCGCCGAGTTGCATTTGCGAACGGGCCGTGAGGTTCCCCGGTGCCGCCAGCACCGTCTCGAAGTTCGGTTCGAGGTGGTTCCATGCGGCTTGCGACCAGACGCGCGAGATCGGGTTGGCTTTCGTGCAAACGTACGATTCGACCGCGTGGGCCACGGCGTCGATCCCGGTGACGGCCGTAACCATCTTTGGCTGCGACAGCGTGAGTTCGGGATCGAGGATGGAGATGCGGAACGCGGCTTTCTTGTCGCCGCAGGCCATTTTCAAGTGCGAGGATTCATCGGTGATGAGGGCGTAGCTCTGCGCTTCGCTGCCGGTGCCGGACGTAGTGGGAACGCCGATGCTGGGCAACATCGGTTTCGCGGCCTTGCCGTGGCCTTTGTAGTCGATCATCCGGCCACCGTTGGTGAAGAGGAAGTTGATCCCCTTCGCGCAATCCATGCTCGAACCGCCGCCCACGGCGACCAGGCAATCGGCGTTGAGTTCGCGTGCCGCTGCAACCCCTGCATCCACTTCGCGCTCGGTGGGGTTCTCTTTCACGCCATCGAAAATGCGAACTTCGACTCCGGCATTCGCGATCGATTGAACCGCGCGTTGCGGGTGGCCCGCGTGTTCCAACCCTGGGTCGGTGACGAGCAGCACGCGGCTTCCGCCCACGGCACGAACCGCTTCGCCGAGTCGGGAGAACGCCCCCGACCCAGCGATTACGCGGCCGAGGGGTTGGTAATCAAACGCCGGAATTACGATCGGCGAATTGGAGGGCCCGTTGTTTGTAAAGGTGGGTGAAAAGGTTCCCTTCATGTGGTTGATCCCAAGTCAGGCGGTTCGTCGGCAGCGGCCCGATATTCAAACGTTCGATGTTAGGGCAGGCCATGACCTCGCCGATGAAAGCGGGATCCTCGGTGAGGGCCGTGGCCGCGAGTGTATACCCGATGCGTTTCAACACGTCGGATTGAGGGCATTCTATGACGCTGGCGTAGGGGAACAGGAACTCTTTGTTCGCCAGTGGGTGTTCCGGAGTTTCGCAGCGCATGATCGTGGGCAGCAGGTAGGCGATGCGGCCTTCCTTCACCAGTCGTGGCAGGGTGCGGTACTTGGCGGTCACATCCACCGCACCGGGCGTCTTCAAACCTTCGTCCAACATGTTGTTAATGGCCTCGGCGACTTCTGGCTTGGCGAAGGCCGAGATTTCGCAAGCGGCATCGTCCCACGGTCGCGGCGTCATGGTGGCGAGTTTCTTGCCCAAGGCATCGGCGATCTTGTCCGCATTCTTCGGTGTCCAGATGGCCGAGGCGTTCACGCAAGCTCGCCCGCCGTTGGCAGCGATGCCTTCCGCGAGTAGGTCGATGTACTTTTCCCAGTGGTCGGCTTGGTCTTCGCCGAAGATGTATTTGCTGTAGCCGGTACCGTGGATTTCCACGCGGTGATCGTTCTTGTACGGTGCCATGGTGCGGTCGTCGCCGAAGGCCATGCTGCGGCCGCAGAGGCGAAGGATGTCGGACGCCCCGGCGTGGTCGGTCGGGAGGAATCCGATCACCGAAGCTGGGATGCCCGCCTTGAGGAACGATTGGATTACGCGGTAAGGCGTCCAGGGTTCTTCGCGGCCCGGCTTGAGCAGCAGGGGAATCTTGAAGGCGAGCGTGGGCACCCACAGCGAATGCACCCCCGGAGAGTTGGAAGGCAACACTGCCCCGAATACGTCCGTTGTGGGGTAGAAGGCTTGCATCTGGCCGGACTTCGTCGAGTAGCCTTTGTCGAGCGCATCGACGCTGAGGCCGCGGGTGAGGCCGCTGATCACTTCCTCAATGTTGCCCAGTACGTAAGCCACTTTTAGTGCGTTCCGCTTGCAGAACACCATCGGGCTACCGGTGGTCGATGACAGGTTGCGGACGTAATCGTCGAACGTCTGTTCGCTGTCCCCGCAGGGGAGCGTGGCATTTACGAAGTAGTCCGCGGCCTTCTTGTACATCGCGAGGATGTCTTTGATGGGGATGGCAGCGAGTTGTTTGTGCGCGCGTTCCATGCCACCGATATCGCGGCTGATTTGGCTGCCTGTCACTTGGCTGACCTCGGCGACCGGCTCCCCGGTGACGTGGTGGATCAACGTGGCCTTATCGAGGCTCGTGTACGGCTTTCCGAAGCGGAGTGCGGGAATCTGAATCATGGCGGAGTGCACCTATTTCTTTTTCTTTTTGGCGGGTTTGGGAAGGAAGCTTGCGGCCCACTCGGAATCCGAGGATCGCATTGGGCAGGCGGGTGGTTCGGTATACCCGATGCGGGAGCGGTAACCAGCCGCATCGTAAGTGCGATCCAGGCATACTTTCAAAGACAGCACGATGGAACCGTGGGCTGGTTTTAGAGGAATCGGAAGAAAGGGTAGCGGATCACGGATCGTCCACGCCCACAATTGCATGGTCGGGAACATGTCCGCCCGGCTGCAAAAAGAGTAATAATCGGCATTCGGCAGTTTGGGTCGGCCAACCGGCAACCGTTCGCCTTCACGCAAGAGGTCGAGTTCGACAAGATTCGTTCCGCTCGCTACGTATTCGTTGCGTTTTGCAAGGTAGTCCTCGAGACCTTCACCCCTAGTTTTGTTGGAAGGGCTGAGCAACTCAATTGCGGTGACAACCCGGTTACGGCTGCCGTCGACGATTTTGACGAACTTCGCCCCCTTCTTTTTAGCAGGAAGCGGAAAGAGAGTTTCTGCGGTGGGAAGGGTTGCAGTCAGTATCGACCCGCCGGCGCGGCCGTTTCGTTCACCAATGTAAACGTCCGGGTATGCAAACGGCGTGAGGTCAACGTCCGAATCTGCGCCTTGGAGCCAGACGTGCTGCTCAACTTCGGCGTAATAACCTTGAGGCAAGAGTTCGGTGAGGACGTCAGCGAGGTGAACGTTGAAACGCGTATGGAAGCCGGACCAGTACGCCGGGTCTTCCAGATACGGATCCATTCCCGGGAAGGGCGAAGGCATCGTTTACCCCTTCTTCTTCTTTTTGGCGGGTTTGGGAAGGAAGCTTGCGGCCCACTCGGCATCGGCACCGTAGAGGGGAGGTCTCGGTGGCAGCGAATAGTCGATTCGTTTGGCGAGCGATGTTAAATCGAACATCCTGTTCATCGTCGCACGCAAATCGAGCGGAACATCCTCCGCGGTGTCGGCGAGCGGGATCGGGATCACCGGGAGGGAATCGCGAACCGAAAAGGCCCATGTTTCCGAGCGCGGATATTGATTTTCACGGCAAACAAATACGTAGTAGTCCGTGGGAGGAGGTGTTGGCTGCCCCATCGGCATCCGATGCCCCGCACGGAGGAGATCCAGTTCAACAAAATCGACGACCGCCAAGAATTCCTTGCGCTTTTGCAAATAGGCAGTGCGGTCATCACCGGAACGTTTATTGGATGGGCTGAGCACTTCGATGGCCGTCAACACACGTCCATTGGAAGGTGTGACAATTTGCAGGTGGCGATGTTTCTTTTTCTTGTTCTTCGGGAGCATTCCGCGGGTTGTCGGCTGAGTGAGCACCGCCGCGCCGTGCACCGTGCCGTTTCGATATTTGGTGGGCTCGGGAATCAGAACGTCGGGTTTACCCATCAAGGTACGATCCCCTTCGTCGGAATCTTCGATCCATAGATATTCTTCAATGCAAGCGACGTAACCCTCGGGAAGTATGTGGTTCAACTCGCCCATCATGGCAACAATCAATGAAGTATGAACCCCGGGCCACAGCGAGGGGTCTTCCAAGTACGGATCCATTCCCGGGAAGGGCGAAGGCATCGTTTACCCCTTCTTCTTTTTGGCGGGTTTGGGAAGGAAGCTTGCGGCCCACTCGGCATCGGGCTGGTTCAGCGGTGGAACGGCCGGCTTGGTATAGTCTGCCTTGTTTCCAAAACGGCCTTCATCGTAGATCTTTTGAAGGCAGGAACGAAGATCCAACGGCACGTCGCTCCACTTCTCATTCAACGGCACCCCGACGACCGGAATTCGTTGCCGCATCGTGAAAGCCCAAACCGAAGTCTTCGGACGGCGGACGGCCGCCGAAACCAAGATGTAGTAATCCGCGCTCGGCGGGCTTGGATATCCGAACGGCAGACGCACACCCGCCCTCAGAAGGTCGATTTCGACGAGATTCGTTCCCGAAGCCAAATACTGGTTTCTCTTGGCGAGGTATGAATCCTGATCCTTGCCGCCGTCCTTGTTCGACAGACTCAGGAGTTCGATCGCCGTGAGGATTTTCTTCCCGTCGTTCGTCTGAATCAGAATCCGCCGGTGCTTGACTATCTCGCCAGACAATAGGACGGTTTCCGTCGTGGGAGCTTCCAACACTGCCACTGCCGATCCGTTCTTCAATACCGGCGGCTCGTAGCCGTATCGATCGGGGATGAACACATCCGGATTCCGCCGGGAAGAGAAGGATTCCTCGTCGCGGTCTTCGGCAATCGTAACGTACTGGTCGATCTCGGCGTTCAAGCCCTCGGGGAGCTGTTTGTTCAACTCCGTCGAAATGGCGACGATCAAGCGCGTGTGGACTTCACCCCACCTCAGTGGGTGTTCCAAGTACGGATCCATTCCCGGAAATGGCGAAGGCATCGGCGACCTCAGTACACGCCTACCACGGTGCCGCCAGAGAGTGCGGCGAATGGCCGCACCCCGCTCACGCCATCCCAAGGGTACTTCTCGAAGGGTTTCTCCCGTTCGCCTTCGTCTCGTTCCGGGAACCGAGGAACGAAGAACTCCTTCGTGAACGTACTCAAGAGCACGCGGCCGGTGCCTCCGTAAGGCACGAGTTCATCGAAGTTATCGGGGTTCACCACTTCGATCACGGCCCTCGGTTGCGGGGCGTAGTAGCTGATCTTGAAGCCGTCTTCCGGGCCGATGGGCTTGCTGCAGGCCAAGCCCATGAGGGTGTTGCCGTAGGTCGGCGTCATGTATACTTCGCCGTTGTCGAGCATTTCCTCGTAGGCTTCGCGGGTGAACTGAGGCGTGAATTCCGTACCGCCGCTGAAGATGCCGACGATGCCAGCACTCTTGATCGAACGCAGGCCACCGGAGGGAACTGCTTTGCCGAGTTCGCGGTATTTGTCTTCGAGCTTGCCGTTGCGGAGGGCTTCATCGAATGCGGCCAGAAGCTTCGGCGTGGTGAACATGCACTTGATATCGTGCCCGCCGGCGAGGATCGTAATCGCTTGGTCGATACAGTGTTCCTTGTAGGCGTTCGCCTCGGCGATCTTGCGGGCCTTGATGCACTTCACCACATATCGCGGATCGAGGTCGATGGCGAAACAGATACCGCCGCGGTATTGGGCGAGGTGTTCGATGGCCAAGCGCAACCGGCGCGGCCCGGATGGCCCCAGCATCAGCCAGTTCGACCCTTTCGGGAAGTACTTTTCCGGCAGCGTGTCGGACATCATTTCGTAATCGATTTTGAAGTCGTCGATCACGATGCGGCTCTTCGGCAAGCCGGTGGTGCCGCCGGTTTCGAAGACGTACACGGCTCGGTCGGCGTAGCCTTTCGGCACCCAGCGTCGCACCGGGCCGCCGCGGAGCCATTCGTCTTCGAAGATCGGGAACTTCTTAACGTCGTCCCAACCGTTCACATCTTTCAACGGATCGAAGTTGAAGGTCTTGGCCTTTTCGAGCCAGAACGGCGTGCCGGTATCTGGGCTGAAGTGCCAGCGGACGACCTCGCGGATTTGGGCATCAAGGGCGATCCGGGCATTCTTGATCCGTTCTTCGAGCGTAGAACCGGTTGTGGGGGCCGGTTTACCGGGGGTGTCTTTCACTGCCGAAGCCTCGAGGTGGGAATGGTGGATTGCCATTATTATTGATAGTCGAGTGCGTTCAGATTTTCACATGCGTTGTGAAAGCGGAGGGACGTCGTCCCTCCGATCCAGCCTCGGCGGGCTTACGCGGCACCGAAGTTTTTATTTTACCCTCGCTCCCGTTGGGGAGAGGGTCGCTTCGAGCGAAGCGAGAAGCGGGGCTTTGAAATCAATCAAAACCCCTCCCCGTCCGGAAGCGGGACGACCCTCTCCCCAACGGGCGAGAGGGTGAAAATCCAACCGCCGCTCGCCTTACGCCGCGCCGCTCGCCGAGTCATTTCTTGTTGGCGAAAGCGTACAGGCTCTTCTCGGTCATTACGTAGAGTACGCCATCGGCCACGATCGGGGTGCTGCGGATCGGCGCGTCGAACTCGATCTTGTGGAGGAGATAAAGTTCTTCGATTTGCTTGCGTTTCGCTTTCACCGCCGTGCTGAATTCCTTATTCGTAGACGATGCCGGGTTGTCGAGTTCGTCGATTTGTTTGGGATTCTTATCGTGCTTGAATACGAACAAGTCGCCGCCTTCGGTGGCGAGGTAGATCTTGCCGTCGGCGTAGTATGTCGAACCCCAGATCGAGCTTTTCACATCGTATTGCCAGAACTTCTTGCCGGTCTTGGCGTCGAGGCAATGGATGTAGCCTTGCAATTCGGCGATGTACAACACACCGTCAACGATCGTGCAGGTGCTCATGGTGCGGCCGAACTTGAACTCGCGGGGCACGAGTTTGCGAACGTCGGTTCCACCGTAGTGCCAGACCACGGCGGAGTTGGGGTTCGGCTTGCCCTTCTCGCCCATCGGCCCGATTTCTGGGGAAATATCGCCCTTTTTGGTGCTCGGATCGATGCAGTAGAAGTGGGCGATGCCGCTGAAGTGTTCGGGGTCTTGGCCGGTACCGATGTAGAGTTTATCGTCGTGGAGCACGGGCGTGCCGATGAAGTCGCTGCGGGTGCCGGCGCCGCCGAGTTCGTACTTGGTGTCTTTCGGGTTGGCGTCGAAACGCCAGAGGAGGTCGCCGGTTTTGGGTTCGAAGGAGTAGATCCAGCCATCGCCGCCGGGGATGACGATTTGCTCTCTGCCGCCGAACTTGGCGAGGAGCGGGTTGGACCACTGCCCGTGCATGATGTTCTTGCCGGGGAGGTTGCTGCGCCAGATGAGTTTGCCGGTGTTCTTATCGAGGGCGATAAAGCTGGGGGCATCGGGTGCGGGGATGTTAATGTGGCCTTCGTCCACGCCGTTGGCGGTGACGGTGTAGAGGATGTCGCCGACGATCAGCGGGCAGCCGGCGCTCATATTGTGGGGGAACACGCCCACTTCTTTCATCATGTCGAATTCCCAAAGGATATCGGCATCCGTGGGGGAATCGAAAACCACGAGCTTCTTGGTTTTGTCGTCGGTGTAAGCGAGGGGCTTACCTTTCAACCCGTTGATTCGGCCATTCAAGTTGGCGCACACCACCGTGCAGCGATTGCTGATGTAATAGACGCGATCCCCCTCGACCGTCGGGGTAGAACAGATGCCTTCGCGGGGCCAATCGTTCACTTGGCCCGATTCGAGTTTCTTGTGAACGGCTTGCCAGAGGAACTTTCCGTCCTTCGCATTGAAGCACATGAGAACGCCGCGATCGACCGGTTCTTCTTCGCCGTCCATGTTCTTGAAGATGTCGCGCGGGTTCCGCGGCTTATCGTTGTTGGTACCGCAGAGAACCTTGCCGCCGGAGATGGTCGGCCCGCCGTAGGCGCGGGAGCCGAGTTCAGCTTTCCAGAGCAAGTTGTCGCCCTCCGGCTTCGGATCGGCCGGGATGTTTTTCGCCGAGAAATTCCCCATGTTACGGGTGAAATCCCCACCGAACATGGCGATCGGCGGAGCACCAATGGGCATGGGTTCCCCAGGAGCCTTCTCGGTGGCGGGGGCTTTCACTTCGAGTGGGGCGGGTTGCTGTGCCACCGCAGAGGGTTCGCGCAGAATAAAAACGGTGGCGATTCCACCGGCCGCAATAACCGCCGCTAGAGCGACGGCTCGGATTCGATTGGTCATCAGTGATCTCCTAATTTATTCGTGTGAGTGTGTGAGTTATTTGCCCGTAAGGGTGTGCGGGGTGATTTTGATGTTGTCGTAGAAGATGTTCGCGCCGGGACGGTCGGTGATGCCGGACACATAGCCGTAAAGGGCAGCAGCACCCTCACGGTTCGGGCTTGGATCCTCAAATTCTACGGTCCAAGCGGCCGGTTCGGGCTGGCCCTTCTCCCAAACCTTCGCCCGCACCAAGGCGGTCTTTTCATTCTGAGTCACGGTCAATTTGGCCGTGTACCACGCATCCTTCTTCCAATCGAGGGCGAGCACCTTGTTCACCCGCGGTCGGGCCTCCCACGACACGATCCGCACCGTGCGGGATGTCAGCGTCGGGTCAATCTTTCCGTCCATTACGAAGGTGTAACGGCAGTTGACGACGCCCATGTCCGGCATGCGGCCATCGACTTCGGTCGCGTAAAGGTCGCTTTGAATGGTGTAGTTCTTGGAGTCCGTGGCGGTGATGTACCCGTTGGCACGCGCGACCGGGATCGCGCCGATAGTGTTTACCTTGCTCAGCACCATGTTGCCGTCGGGCATCTTCTTGGTGAAGTACTTGCCGGCGGTGTTAATCCAACCCGATGGCGGAACCCCTTCGGGGATTTTCTCGAAGTCTTGAGCGAAGGGAATTTGCGGAACGACCCTCACGCGGGCACGGGCCGTGAGCTTGCCGAATTTCGCTTCGACGTACCCGTGCTGTGCGGGCAACTTTTCCAACGTGATCGCCGCACCGGCCGCATCCCCTTGGATCATCCCTTTCAGCGCCGGTGGACTGGTCGCCGCCCCCTTCGGTAGCGGCGGCACCGGGAGTGTCCATTCCACGGTGGCACCGGAAGGTGCTTTCACTTGGCGACCGTTCGCATCCAAGTACTTCAATTGCAGTTTCACTTCGCTGCCCGGCTTCGCATTCACTTCGTAAGGGTATAGTTGAAGTGCAACCGGCTCGGCGTTTTCATTGAAGGGCGTCTCGGCGGGCATCGGCTTGTAAGCCGCCGGTTTTAACTTGGCGTTCGGATCGCCGACGCAATAAGTTTCGAATTGCGTGGTGAAGTAGAGCTTGCCGTTGACGCAGATGGGCGTGCCGTGGGTTTCTACGAATCCGGGAGTACCCGGCGGGGTGCGGAAACGGTATTCGCGGTCGTCGTCCGGTTCGTCGTCGCCGTTGAGTTTGAGCACCGCGAGCTTCGCATTCACATCGAAGATGAAGAGCCGATTTCCCACGATGAGCGGTGCTCCCCGGGCAACGGTTCCATAATTGTACTTCCAAAGGAGCTTGCCGGTTTTGGCATTGAAGCAGAACAGCACACCGCCATCGTCCGCGATGTACATGCGGCCGTCGGCTACTGCAGGGTGCGAGAGGCCGAAGCGGTTCGCACGGCGGTATTCCCATACCAGTTTCGGTTTGCCATTCTTCACATCCCCGGCATCGACGCAGATCACCCGGCCGACGGAACCCCCTTCAGGGTTTTCTTCGCCATGGGCACAGTAGACGTAATTCCCCACAACGACTGGCGACGGATTGATCGCACCGGAACTGAAGGTGTAACTCCACACCACTTCGCCTGTGCGAATTTTCATACCGTGGATGCCGCCATCGGCGGCGCCGACGATGAGCATACGCTGACCGTTGATCACGGCGACCACCGGCGTCGATTGGTAGGTGCCTTTATTGACCGAACCCGGCTCGGCGATCCATACGACGTTGCCGGTCTTGCCGTCGAAGGCGAGGAATCGGTTCGCCCCCTTGGCGTAATCGCCCCAGCTCGAATTCACGATGGCGCAGATCACCAAGCCGCTATCGAAGATGGGCGAAACGATCCGGCCACCGTAGCCGGTAAACCGGCCGAATTCTTCGGAAAGGTGGCGGGTCCAAACTTCTTTGCCATCGCGATCGAGGCAGAGCAACGCCCCGGCGGTCGTGTGAGCGTAGATGTATCCGAGGGCGGGATCGGCGGTGAGCGTCGTCCAACCGAGCCGGCTCGTGACCACTTCGGCGTGGTACACGTTGACGTTATAGTTCCAGAGGATCTTGCCGGTGTTCGCGTCGAAGCAGGTAATCCGCTCCCCTTCGGTGAGCAAGCCGGGGTCGAAGGCGTTGATGGTGAACATGCGGTCGCCCATCACGAGCGGAGCCGAGCGACCGCCGACTGGAGCCTTCCAAATGAGATTGTTCTTCCCCACTTCATCGAGCTCGAACGTGGCTGGCAAGCCGGTATCTTTCGAGACGCCATTCTGTTCCGGGCCGCGCCAGTGAATCCAATCGTCCGCGTTCGCCGCGGCGAAAGGGAAGGCCAAAGCGACGAGCGGGGCAATCCATCGGCATGGTCGCATAGTGAGGCTCCGAGATGGGCAGGGGAGGGTCATGGGGGCATTTTATGGGTGGCGAAACAAAACGCGCTGCGATTTCATCTCCGGCCTCGGCAACGAACCGGCGGGCACCGCGACGACTTCCGCCCGGAAAAGCAAGGCATTCCGGATGGCACTTTCCAAAAGGATGATGGACGAATGCACCGATCCCGGTTTGAATTCCACCTCCACGCGCAGATCGGCCATCGGCCCACGGCGGTCGAGCACGATCCGGAATTCGCACACGTCGGGGAACCGCCGGATCACTTCCTCGATGGCCGAGGGGTAGAAATTGTTCCCGCGAATGTGAATCATATCGTCGACGCGGCCCAAAATTCCACCGGGGAAGAATGCCCAAGGATCGCTTGCGGCCGAAGGCGTTTCCGCCCGGCGAACGATGTCTCCGGTGCGGTAGCGGATCAGCGGGGAATCGCATCGCCCCAAATTGGTGACGACGAGTTCCCCGGTTTCCCCGAGTTCCGAGGGGCGTTCGCTTCCCGGTTCCAGCACTTCCACTAAGAACTCGCTTTCGATGGCGAACAAACCGCCCGGGCAATCGACCGATTCGTTGGCGATCGGGCCGGTTTCGGTCAGCCCGTAATGATCGAACACCCGCGCGCCCCAACGCTCCGCGAGTAGCGAACGCACGGCGGGTAAACCGCCCCCCGGCTCCCCCGCCACGACGATGGCTCGCACAGAGCTGTTTTTGAGATCGTACCCCTCGTTCTCGGCCACTTCCGCCAAGTGCATCGCGTACGTCGGCGTGCAACAGACCACCGTCACCGCGTGTTCGCGGATCATCTGCAACCGGGCGACCGTGGACATTCCGCCGCAGGGCAGGGTGAGTGCCCCCATGCGGTTTGCGCTTTCGAATCCGCTCCAGAATCCGAGGAAGGGGCCGAAAGAAAACGGGAAGAGTATTCGATCTCGGGGGGTGATTCCCATGAGCCGATAGTGGATGGCCCAAGTGTCGAGGAGCCACTTCCAATTGGCCGGGGTATCGAGCCAACGCAGGGGTTTACCTGTGGTAGTCCCCGAAGTTTGGTGCAACCGCGAATACTCTTGGAGCGCTCGGGAAAGGTTGTTTCCGTATGGCGGGTTCGCGGTTTGATCCTCGACCAGTTCCGCTTTGGTAGTGAACGGCAGCCGTTGGAAATCTTCGATGGTGCGAACACCGGGAAGTGCATGATCTTCGTACTTGCGACGATAGAACGCATTCTCGGGCACGCCTTCGAGCAAAGCCCGAAGCCGCGTGAGTTGGTGGGATCGCAGTTTGACCATTGTGGAGAGATCGGCCATCGCGGAATTTCTGGCATGAATCGAAACCGCCCGCAGTGTTTACCGCGGGCGTTCGGAAATCTAACGGAGAAATCAGGATCGCGGCCCGAGGAGATTGTACACGAAGAGCAATTCGTAATCCCGTAGGAACAGCTTGCCATCGGCAATCACCGGGTGCGCCCAGATTTTGCCCGACTTGGGGCGAATTGTACTCGTATTGGGAATGGTGAACTTCCCGGCTTCTTCGAATCCCTTATCGGTGATTTTCGCGCGGGCGAGTGTGCCGGAACCTTCGCCGTAACAATAGAAGTAACCATCGGCGGCGCTCACGGAACCTTTGCCCACAAACTTGTTCTTCCAGACGATGTCGCCGGACTCGATATCGAGGCAGTTCCATTCGCCGTTCCCGTCCGAATGTCCGAACACGTACTTATCGAAGCCGATGGCACCGCCGTGGTGATTGGTGATGTTGCTGTTGGAATAGAGTTTGGTGGCCTTGGTGCCGTCTTTGCCGTCGCTCTCGAGTTTGTAGGCTTCGCATCCGGCACCATACCCGGCGGTGAAGAAGACGATGTCACCTTTCAACACCGGGGTGGGGATTACCGCCGTACGGCGTTTGATGTCGCCGATTTCCCACAGTTTCTTGCCGTCTTTGGCACGAACGCCGATGCCGTGGGCCATGGTTTGCTGAACGTACTGCTTCACTCCCCCGACCGTGGCGATCATGATCGAAGAGTACCCGGCCCCATCCCCGACCTCCTTGCATTGCCACACGGTTTCGCCCGTGGCTTTGTTGAGCGCGATGATGCCACCTTTGCCGCCGGGGGTGCAGAGCAGGGTATCGCCATCGATCAGCACCGATTCGCTATAGCCCCACGTCGGGATGCTGCCACCGAAATCTTTGACGAGGTTCTTGTGCCATTTTTCGTCGCCCTTATCGGCGGAGAAGCAGACGAGATCCCCCGTGACGCCGAGGACATAGACGTAGCCATCTTGAACGGTGGGGGTGGAACGCGGGCCGCCGCCCCAGCCATCGCTGTATTTGCCGGGGCTGGAATTCAGGGGTTTCTGCCAGATGCGCTTGCCATCTTTGGTGCTGAGGCAGGTGAGAAATTCCTTGGCGGTCTGTTTGCTGCCATCGGCGCCGACTATGTAGAACTTGTCGCCGATCACGGCGGGTTGACCGTACCCGGTGCCGATGTCTTCGGGCTTGCTCAACGTGTAAAGCAACTTCGGCCCCGCGGCGGGCCACTTGGCCACGAGGCCTTTCTCCGCGGAGTAGCCATCGCGGTTCGGGCCTCGCCACTGCGGCCAATCGGCGGCGAATGCTACGGTTGCCGCGAGCGCGGCGAAACCGGCAACCATCGGGAAGCGCAAACTCATCGCGAGATCCTCGGATCGGGACTAGGCGGGGCGAATAGGAAAAGTATAAGCGATTGTGTGAGCCGAACAAGCGGATGCTCGGGAAGATTCACGCGGCTCGCAAATGACGGATTGCTTCCGGCGGCAGCGAGATGGGTTCGCCGTGAAATTGCACGATCATCAGTGCGTCGAAGTTCATCTCCGCCAAGGTTCCGACGATCGTTGTTCCATCGGTGCGTACTGCTTCCACGGTTCGCCCGACGAGGCCGAGGCGTTCGACCCACGCTCGTTCCAAGGATTCCCGATCCCCGCCCACGAGCCGCTTGAAGCCCACATCCAAATGGAGAAGCACGCAATCGAGAACGGGGCGAAGCTCGAACGTCCGGCCCGCGATGCCAAACAGCGACGTCGCTTCGGTCAAACCGGCATCGGTAAAGTGTCCGCTCGATTGATTCAGGTTCAACCCGATCCCGACAACGATTCCCCGGCCCATCTCGATGAGGATTCCGCAGATTTTCCGGCCTTTCACGAGCAAATCGTTGGGCCATTTCATTCTGGCCTCGGCGCCGGAAAGAGAACCGATCGCTTCGGCCATGCCCACGGCCGCCCACGCGGTGAGAATCGCAGGGCGTAACAAAGCGGGATGCGGCGGGAGAATTAACGAGAGTAAGAGCGATGAGGCCGGTTCGGCCTGCCACACCCGGTCGTGTTGCCCACGGCCCGCCGTTTGGTGATCGGCCACGATGGCCAAGCCGCGGTTCGCGGGATCGTGCGCGAGCTCCGCCGCGAGATCGTTCGTACTGGGAAGTTCATCGTATCGGCGGACTTCCGAACCGATGAAGAAGCCGGGGTTCTGCCAAGTTTCGCAGGGTGCGAGGTTCATTCGGGAAGGTAATCCAAGCCGATGTCGAGGGCGGGTGCGGAATGCGTAAGGGCGCCGATACTGATGCGGTCGATGCCGGTGGCGGCGATACCCGGCAAGGTTTGTAAGTTGATTCCGCCCGAAGCTTCCAACAATGTGCCGGGTGAGATTTCATTGCGAATGCCCACGGCCTCCCGCAACAACTCCGGTCCCATGTTGTCGAGGAGCACGATCTCGGGCTTCACCGGCAGCACCTCCCGCAACTGATCGAGGGAATCGACTTCCACTTCGACGCTCAAGCCGGCATTCCCAGGAAAGGCACGAGCCAGTTCTACGGCTTTGCGAACCGGGGTATCGGTCGTGTGCGTACTCGCCACCCCAGCGATGTGGTTATCTTTGATGAGGATCGCATCGTACAGGCCGAAGCGGTGGTTGTGGCCACCGCCTTGCCGCACCGCGTACTTTTCCAACAGTCGCCAACCGGGAGTCGTCTTGCGTGTGTCGAGGATTTGCCCCTTCCAATCGGGAATCAGGTCGAGGTAGCGGCGGGTGAGTGACGCTATGCCGGAGAGATGTTGCAGGAAATTGAGGGCGGTGCGTTCCGCCGCGAGCAGGTATTGCAGCGGCCCTCGGATCGTGGCGATCACGCTTCCCTTTTCGAGCCGGGTTCCGTCCTTCAACAGCCCGTTCACCTGCAACTGCGAATGTACCGCTGAACAGACCAAGGGCAACGTCGGCCCCCCCGCGAGGACTCCCGGAGTGCGGGCGACGAGGGCCGCATTTGCAACCGTTTCCGCTGGGATCAGTGCCAAGGAAGTCACATCGCCGTAGTTGCGGCCGAGATCCTCGGCGAGAGCCAAGGCGATCAGACTGCAACAGGCATCGGTTTCGCGGGAGTTGAACATGTGCGAGAGTGTCCGAGAGATTTTATCGTTCCGGCGTATCGCGGAGGATTCGCTTGGCAAGCTCCGCAATCGCCCGCAGATCGAGCTTGCCGCTGCCCAACACCGGGAAGGATTCGATTTGTTGGCAATCGCGGCAATCCGGAATCCACAAGTTCGGAATGCCCTTGGTTTTCAGGCCATCGAGCGCCGCCGGCAGCCGTTCCCGATACTCGGCCGTATGCAACACCACCACGCGTTCGCCGCGTTTTGCATCCGCTACGGCCACGAGGGCCACGGCGCGTTCGCCGCCCGTCGCCAAGAGTTCGTGCAACTCATCTTCGATTCGTTCCAGCGGAACCATTTCCCCGGCGATCTTGGCGAAGCGTGAGAGTCGCCCGGTGATGCGAATGAAACCGTCGGCCTCGACCTTGCCGAAATCGCCTGTGGAATACCAGCCGTCGCGAATTACTTTGGCGGTGCGTTCGGGATCGTGGAGGTAGCCGAGCATCACGTTCGGCCCGCGCACGCAAAGTACGCCTTCTTCACCGTTGGGTAGCGGCGCGAACGTTTCTTCGTGGAAGGCCCGCACGGCGACACCGGGGATCGGTTGCCCGGTGGTACCCGGCGAATTGGAAATCTGCCGAACGCCGTGGTGAAGTATGTTCGGCTGGTTCACACTCACGGCCGGAGACGTTTCGGTGCAGCCGTAACCTTCCAACGGCTGCACCTGGAATTTCTGCTGGAAATCGGTGGAGAGCGAAGTGGGAAGTTTTTCCGCCCCGCAAATGAAGAGCCGCACGGAGCGGAAATCCTCGGCGTCGCACCGCCGCAAGTAGAATCGCACGAACGTGGCGGTGCCCAAAACGATGGTACAGGCCCAGCGTTTGCAGAGTTCGCCCACTTCCTTGGCGGCCCGCGGATCGGGGTAGCACACCGACATCATGCCGATGGATGCGGGCGCCCACAAGCACACGGTGAAGCCGAAGCTGTGGAAGATCGGCAGCGTGCAAAGCATGCGGTCGTGGGTGCTGAAGTTCACACCCTTCTGGAAGCCATCCGCGTTCGAGGAAACGTTCCGTAAACTCAGCATAACGCCTTTGGGATCGCCGGTGCTGCCGCTGGAAAAGATGATGGTAAGAACGTCGTCCCACCCGAAGCGGCGGCAGCGCAACACAAAGCGATCCAAAAACCAACCCGGCAGCGCGAGAATGGTCAATAACCGCACAAGTTTCCACCAGCCGGGAATCCCGGCGAGCGCGTCTTCGAGGTGAATCTGCTTCACACCTTCCGGGAGATCGAGCGGCACCCGGTCGAGGAACTTCTTCGAGGTAATGATCGTTTGCAAGTCCGCAGCTTTCACCGCGGCGAGTATCGAGGCCGCGCCCGCCGTGAAATTCAAGTTCACCGAAGTCTTGCGGAGGAAGGCCAAGGCGATGTTGGCGAACGCGCCGCCCAAACCGGTGGGGAGCCAAATGCCGACGTTCTTTTCGGATTCCGGTAGCCGAGTTTTCAGCCACTTGGCGAGGCACCACGCCCCCACGAGTGCTTTGGGCCAAGTGAGGGTTCGATCCGATCCGCCCGAGGCATCCACGAAAGCCACGCGGCGGAAATTGCGTATCCGGGCCGCGTGCCGGACGAACCCGGAATGCACGGGAATGATATACTCGCTTTGCTTCGCCGCGCACTCGGCCTGGCATTCCACGACCGCCGCGCGAATCTCGGAGACTGGCGTATCGCCGGGCAGGGGATTCCCGAATTGGATCGCCACGCGCCGCCGCAACTCTTCGGGCCGCTTCCAAAAAATGCGGCCTTCCTTCCAAGTGAACGGCCCGCCCCACATATTCCAGATGCACGCCGGTACGATCGTCACCGGCACGCCCGCTTTTTTCACCACCCATTCGATGCCGCGATGGAACGGCATCATCTGCCCGTTCCGGGTATGCCGACCTTCGGGGAAGACCAACACGGCCCGCCCGCCCGCCAAGGAATCGGCGACCTTCTGCAACGCTTCCGCCAAGGCGTGCGGTGCCGATGCGGATCCCCGGTTTTCGAGGAAGATCGTGCGGCGTTTTACGAACGAAAGGAAGAATCTCAGAATCGGATACTGCTTGTACCCGGCCCACAGAACGAAAGTGAGCTTGCGGGGCGAGGCCAACCAAAAGAGCATCCAATCGATGTAACTCACGTGGTTGGCCACGATGAGCAGCGGGCCGGTTTTCGGAATGCGTTCCCGGCCGTAAACGTGGAACTTGTGCAAGGCTCGAACGAGCAGCCACCAGAACGGGCGGAGAATTTGCGGGCTGATCCACGCCAGCACCGTGTAGAGGCCCATGTAGGCTACGATGCCGCCGAGGATGTAATACCATGCCATTGTGATCGATCCCGAGCGGCGGGCGTCAGCCCGCCGAGGTGTTCAAACTCGGCAACTGATATTTCACACTCTCCCCTTGTGAGGGGGAGTGTCGCTTGGAGCACAGCGACAGGCGGGGAGAAGGGTAATCGGCGAAACGAACAACCCCTCTCCCGGTTCGCTGCGCGAACTACCCTCTCCCTCAAAGGGGAGAGGATAAAAGAATACCCGCCGTTCGCCTTACGGCCGATACTCGACCGTGAGCGTACTGTAGTAGTACGTTCCGCGGTATTTTCGTCCCTCGTATTCCCCTTCGGTCGCATCCTTCCACGCCACGCGCGCGGCGTATTTCCCGGCCGGGGTGAAACTCGGCGTGAGGCCTTGCGCATCGGTTTTCACTGTGCGGAGTTTGGCCGTGACCGGTTCGTAGATCGTCACTTCGGTGGAAGCCAGAAGTTTCGTTCCTTGGGTGGCCATGAACTGTAGCCCACCCGTGCCGCGGATTGCCGTCAGTTCCAAAGTGAGCGTCGGTTCGGCGGGTGCAAATTCCGCGGTAGCGGACCACTTAGCTAAGTAGCGAATCAAAAAGAGTTGCCCTTCACCCCGATTCACGAGGCCGTACTCCGCCTTCACCGTAGCGTGTTTGGCTTTGCTGGAGAGTGGAAGGGAACGCCAAATCCCTTCGGCCTTGGCCGGTTCGAGCGTGGCTTCCGCCCATTGGCTATCGAAGGTTTTCGCTGCGGCTCCGGTCAATGATTCGGTACCGGCTTTCGGATCGGGCAGGGGGCCATCGCTCCACGCGACCGCCAGCGGTTGTCCGGTTCCCGTGGGAATCACGAAAAGGAAATGGGCCGGGGCGACGGCGGGGAGAATCAAAGCGAACGCGAACGCCGTTAGTGAGTAGCGCATCGGGGAACCTCCATGTTCGAGTGAGCCGAATCGTAACACGCCGGGAAACACGCGTCACCCCGAATTTTCGATCCGCTTGCTGCGCTGCGTATTTCTGGGTATAGTGCTTAAGCCTCTGCAGTGTTCGTGATGAGTATGATTTTTGGCGAACCTACAACTCCTGCTTGGGGGCCTTTTTAATACGCTCGCGGCTCGCAAGCCCATCCTTGCTCCTCGGAGTAAGATTGTAATGGGATCCGAAAAACGGGCGTGAGGCACCCCTCTCAATACGCAGGTTCCCGGAAGTTGCTCGCACGGCACAGGTGGAGGTTTTTTTATTGTTTTTTCGCTACGACTCCTACAACCGACACAATCGTCACAACTGTAGGCCTCAACGCGGTTTGACATCGCACCTCCGCTTACAAAGTCTCCGTTGCGTTTGTTTCATTTCACACTTGACACCTAGTTTTCGATTCTCTGCCAAGTCGCAAACTCTTTCCCATAAATAACTTGCGGCACTGTTGTTCCCGCTCCCTCCCCGGGGGGATTCTGCTTGACGTAACGAATCGTTCGGCTATCCTTCCCCCATGACCCGAGACGGACTCCCAACTCGACGCACATTCTTCGGCTCAATGCGAAGCACTCACACTCCGGTGGATTCTTCATCGGCCTGCCAGGATGGCAGACCCGCAAGGACGTAGCAGACGCCAGTAGCGAGGGAAAATCGCTTCCTCCCTCGTTGCCGTCTGGATTGAAGAATTACATCCCCGGAATGTGTGGCCCGAACGCCGGAGGCGGATCGGGCCGAGAAGTCGGCCCGCACATGCCGTGCGGGCCGACTTCATTTTAATATCATTGACGGGGGATACGGTATCTTCCTCGGAGAACCCCGCATGAGAACCATCCTAATCCTTACACTTTGCTCCGCTTTCCTCGGTTGTGAATCCCGCCCGGCTTAGACCACCGATGGCGGCAAACCCGCCGCAGCGCCCCCCGCCGCACAGGATCCTTCAATCAAAAACCGATAGGGAATGGACGCAGCTCTTACTGGGCAAATGGGATGGCATGCAAATTAAGAGCAATGCCAAAGCTAAAGTGTCTGTTGCCATTACTGGCATTGCCGCGTTGGGAGAAGCCGGAAGCCTCAAATACGATGGCAAAGCTGGCGGCCGCCAAGTTATCGGATTCGGAAGTTGGAAAGTTCAAGGCGGGCTTTTGCAGTACGTGATCGAAGGTTCCAATGCCCCTCGAGAATTGGCGAATGGCACGAGCGGCGCCGTGAAAATTCGCGAAGTGACCGAAAACGAATTTCTGTACATCGATCTCACCGATCAGCGAACGCATTCCGCCAAACGCGTAAAGTGACAGCCGTTTTCGGGTTCGCATCCGCGAAATCTCCCTTCGCCTAGAACCACTTCCGCACTTCGCCTATCATTTCAGTGTGATACCCGCAATTTCTCCGATAGAACGGTGGAACGAGAAACCATGCCCACGGATTTCCTGAAGCTCTGCGATGAACGCGTCGTGATCCTCGATGGTGGCATGGGCACCAGCCTGCACAAGTACCACCCGCACGAATCCGACTGGGGCTACTCCAGTACCGGCAAGAGCCTGTTGAACCTCTCGGACGCGCTCTGCTACACCCATCCCGAATGGATCCGCGAGATCCACGAGGGCTTTTTCGAGGCCGGCTGCGACGCCGTCGAAACGAACACCTTCAACGCCACCAGCATCGTCCTCGACGATTTCGGTATGACCGAAAAGCTCGACGAGATCAATCGACTCAATATTCAAATCGCCCGTGAGGCCGCCCAGAAGTTCACCACTCCGCAACGGCCGCGTTTCGTAATCGGTAGCATCGGCCCCGGCACCAAGATGCCAAGCCTCACCGACCCCTCCCTTTACATCGACTTCGATCGTATGGCGGACGCCTACCGCCGACAGATCCAGATCATGATCGAGGAGAAGGTCGATGTCCTCCTCATCGAAACTTGCTTCGACATCCTCCAAGCGAAGTGCGTGGCGATCACCGCCATCGAAGAAATGAAACGCGCCGGCGTGCGCATCCCCCTCATGGTGCAACTCACCATCATCGACGCCCGGCAGAAAATGCTCCCCGGTACGGACATCCCCGCCGCGCTCGCGGCGTTGGAACCGCTGGATGAAATTGACGTCATCGGTATGAACTGCGGCGTCGGCCCCGATCTCATGCTCGATGGCATTCGGCACCTCAGCCGGCATTGCAAGAAACGCATCAGCGTTCTGCCGAACGCCGGGCTACCCGAAACCCGCAACGACGAAACCTACTTCCCCCTCGATCCGGAAGGCCTCGCGGAGTGGCTGGAACGTTTCGTCAACGAGTTCGGCGCCAATATCATCGGCGGTTGCTGCGGTACCACCCGCGATCACCTTGCGGCGGTCGTGAACAAACTCCACGGCCACAAAGCCGCAAAGCGGAACCCGGTGTACATTCCCTCGTCGTCGAGTTTGCAAACGCTCCAAGAATCGATCGTCGATCAGAAGCCGCTCTTGGTCGGCGAGCGCACCAACACCAACGGTTCGCGGAAGTTCAAACAACTGCTCGAAAAAGAAGACTGGCACGGCTTGGTCGAAATCGCCCAAGAACAGGAACGCGAAGGCGTTCACATGCTCGATGTCTGCGTCGATTACGTCGGCCGCGATGGCGTGCGGGATATGAAAGAAGTGATCAAACGCTACAACGCCGTGCTGGGCAAACCGCTGATGCTCGATAGCACCGAAGTGCCAGTGATCGAAGCGGCGCTCAAGCTCTGCAGCGGTAAAACGCTTATCAACAGCATCAATCTGGAAGACGGCCGCAAGACGCTCGACCCGAAAACGCTCCTAGCCAAGAAGTACGGCGCCGGGTTGGTCGCACTCACCATCGACGAAAAAGGCCAAGCCGATACCTCCGAGTGGAAGTTTGAAGTTGCCGAGCGCATTTACAACATCGTCGTTCACGAGTACGGCATTCCACCCGGCGATTTGATGTTCGATCCGCTGGTATTCCCGCTATCCACCGGGCAGGAGCAAACCCGCAAGAGTGCGATCGCCACGTTCGACGCGATCAAGCTTATCAAGACGAAACTGCCCGGTTGCCTCACGCACGTCGGCTTGAGCAATTGCAGCTTCGGCCTTTCGCCGTATACCCGGCAGGTGCTGAACTCGGTGTACCTGCATTACGCCCTCGAATACGGCCTCGATTCGGCGATTCTTCACGCCGCGAAGATCATGCCGTTGGCCAGCATCGACGCCGAAGGAAAAGAACTCTGCCGGCGGCTGTGCTTCGATGAACGCACTTTCGACGCCCAAGGCGAGGTACTCGAAGATCCGTTGCAAATGTTGATCGAACACTACTCGGACAAAAAAGCCGAGTCGAAGAAGGGGCAATCCCTCGGCGACAGCGTCGAGGAACGGTTGAAACAGGCCATCATCCAGGGGCGCCGCGAAAGCCTGATCGCCGATTTGGATGCGGCCCGCGAACGCTACTCCCCCATCGACATCATCAACAAGATTCTCCTCGGCGGCATGAAAGTCGTCGGCGAACTCTTCGGCAGCGGCCAGATGCAACTGCCGTTCGTGCTGCAATCGGCCGAGGTGATGAAGGCCTCCGTGGCCTACCTCGAAAAGTTCATGGAGAAGGTCGAAGGCCAAGAAAAAGGGAAGATCGTACTCGCCACGGTGAAAGGGGACGTCCACGACATCGGCAAGAATCTCGTCGATATCATCCTCACCAACAACGGCTACAAGGTGTACAACCTCGGCATCAAACAAACCGTGGGGGCGATGATCGCCGAGTTCCAGAAGACCGCTTCGGACGCCATCGGCATGAGCGGGTTGCTCGTGAAATCGACCGTCATTATGAAGGAAGATTTAGTGACGTTGAACGAGCAAAAGCTCGATCCGCCGGTGATCCTCGGCGGCGCGGCGCTCAACCGCCGCTACGTCGAGAACGACTTGCGGAACATCTACAAGGGCCAGGTTTTCTACGGGGAAGATGCGTTCGATGGCCTGCGCATCATGGATGAAATCGTGGCGAAGAAGAAGATGATGAGCGTGGGCAGCGCCGCACTGAAGGGCATGATGAAGAGCGCCCAAACGTTTAGCCGCGACGTGAAGCGGAGCGATCCGATTGTCGAACCCCAAGCGGAAGCCCCGCGCTCGCCACTCCCCCAGCGTTCCCCGACGCTGCCTAAGGCGCCGAACATTCCCGCGCCGCCGTTCCTCGGCGTTCGTAAGTATTCCGTGCCGATGGCCGAGGTGCTCCCGTACATCAACGAACTTACGCTGTTCAGCAGCCAATGGGGTTTCGAGAAGGGGGGCGTCGATCCGAAGGTGTACAAGCAGCAAATCGATGGCACCGCGCGCCCGGCACTCCAACGGTTGAAAGAATACTGCCTCGCGGAGAACATCCTGCAACCCTCCGCGACTTACGGCTTCTTCCCCGCCGCCGCGGACGGGCAAACCGTCACCGTGTACGAAGACGATCATGTAACGCCCAAGCAAGTGTTCAAATTTCCCCGGCAAGACTTCGGCGATTTCCTCTGCCTCGCCGATTACGTCGAACCGATGAAGGATGGCAAAGCGGTCGATTACGTCGGCTTCCTCGCCGTCACGGTCGGGCACGAAATCACCAAGGCGTGCAACGCCCTGCGGGCCGCCGATAAGTATCAGGATTACCTCTTCCTGCACGGCCTCGGCGTGGAATCGGCGGAAGCCTTCGCGGAATACTTCCACAAACAACTGCGAAGCATGTGGGGCATCGGCAGCCTCGATTCCCCGCTCATCATGAAGTTGTTCAAAGGGCACTACCGCGGCCGGCGTTTCGCCTTCGGTTACCCGGCCTGCCCGCGCTTGGAAGATCAGACTCAGCTCTTCGAGTTAATCGACCCTCCGCAAGTGGGCATCACGCTCACGGAACAGTTCCTGTTGGAACCCGAACAGAGTACCACCGCCATCGTGTTCCACCACCCGAATGCCAAGTACTTCAACGTGAAATACGGCGGTGAACCGACCATGGACGAACTCGAAGCGGCGTAATCTAACTCCCCTCGCCCGTACGGGGAGAGGGGTTAGGGGTGAGGGGGAATTTTAGATTTGCCCCCTGACCCCGCCTCGATTCCATCGAGGCGACCCTAAACCCCAAGGGAGAGGGTAACAGCCAAGGAAATACCATGCCCGATACAACACCCCGTTTGCAAACTGCACCCAACGATAACACGTCGCAGTACGCGCCGCTCTCGTGGTACGCGATGGCGGCGTTCATCGTGGCGATCCTGTTCGCCGTGCTGCTCGTCGCTTTGGGCCTTTCGGCACTCACCGAAAACAAACCTTTCAACGAAAGCTGGTTATTCCTGTTCCCCGTGTTGGGCCTTGTGCTCGCGTTCGCCGGCCGCAGGCAAATCCGCAATTCGGAAGGCACCCGCACGGGGGAGAAGTACGCCGGGTGGGCTTGGTGGATCTGCGTGGTGGGCAGTTTGGGCTACGGGGCGAACCTGCTCGCCATCGGTTACACGATCCGTTCCGATGCCGAGAAGACGTTCGCCGCGTGGACGAAGAACATGCTCGAAGCCAACCCGGCCGATGCCAACGATCCGACCACGGCCGCCGCGTTCTACCCGCTCACGGAAGCGGGCCAACGGGAAAACATCAAAGCGTCCGACGCCCAAAAGATGCGGGCGATCTACGGGCCGAAGTTCGCCCAATTCCGCCAGAACAAAATCTTGGCGATCCTTTCACGGAACCGGGGCCAAGCGGAATTCGTCTCGGAAGGCCTGCAAAACTGGGAGCAAACGCCGGGCAAGATCGAATGTACGCTCGCCGGAACGTTGAAAACTCCCGAAGCCGATTATCCGCTGATCGTACCGATGTTGGCGAAGACCGGCCCGAAAGGCCGCGAATGGCAAATCCGCATTCCCGATGGTTTCATCCCCGAAGGGCAAGGCAAGCCGATCCTGCGCACGCCTTTCGGTTGGTGGATGGAGAGCCTATCCGCCTCGGCGATGGTGGCCGCTGCCGGGGAGATCGCCAAAGCTTCCGCGAGCGATGCGCCGATGCCCCCGGACAATTTCTTCCTCGTGCTTCCGCCCGAGGGCAACGGCCCGCCGCGAACCCTCGACGACCTCAAGTTCTGCTGGCAGAACGCCAACGCGGGCCGGTTGCAAATGCCCGGCACCGTTTTGAGCTTCGCACCGGATAAGAATCCGTTCATCGCAATCTTCGACGATCACATCGGGGTGAGAGTGCCCATCGAGTTGCGCCCCCGCGATTCCGCCGACCGCAACCAAGGCTGCCGGGGAAAGTTAGTATTCCGGTTGGACGATCCCGCGTTGGAGCAGGAAATCCGCAAGGCCCAAACCGAAGGTGCACAAGCACCCCGGACAGCGACCCCACCGAAGGATATCGCGGAGCGGAAGATCCAATGGAAGCCCGTGCGTTTGGAATCGAGTTTGAAGTTGGAAACCCCACCGGAAAAGGGGGCTTCACCCGAAGGGGGATGATCCAAAATGAACGGTTTCTGCACCATCGACGAAGCGCTCGCGGAATTGAAAGCCGGGCGGATGATTGTGCTCGTGGACGACGAACACCGCGAGAACGAGGGCGATCTCGTGATGGCGGGCGAGAAGATCACCCCGGATGCCGTGAACTTCATGGTGCGACAAGCGTGCGGCCGTTTGTGCGTGACGTTTTCGCCACCGCAAGCGAAACGCCTCGGGTTGGAACTGCTCCCCGGCGTGAACCTCGATCCCACGGCCACGCCCTTCACCCACAATTTCGATGCCCGTTTCGGCATCACTACCGGAATCTCGGCGTTCGACCGCTGCCGGACGATCCAAGTTTGCTCCGATCCGAAGAGCACGCACGAACAACTGGTGGTCGATAAAGGGCACGTCGATGGCTTGATTTCCCGTCCGGGCGGCGTTCTCGTGCGGGCCGGGCATACCGAAGGCAGCGTCGATATGTGCCGGATGGCCGGGTTATCGGAAGTCGGCGTGATCTGCGAAATTCTGAACGAAGATGGAACGATGGCCCGACTTCCCGATTTGAAAAAGTATTGCGAAACGCACCGCTTCAAGCTCTGTTCCATCGCCGATTTGATCGAGTACCGGCGGCGGGCCGAGAAGTTGGTGAAGCGCGAAATCGCCCTCAAACTCCCCACCGACTTTGGCGAGTTCGATCTGATCGCGTACACCTCGCTCGTCGATCCTGAACCGCACCTCGCGCTCACCATGGGCGGCATTGGCATCGAAGGCACCGTGTGCGACGAACCCGTACTGGTACGGATGCACAGCGAATGCCTCACCGGCGATGCCCTGCACAGCGGCAAGTGCGATTGCGGGCCGCAACTCAAACACGCCATGGAACAGGTGGCCAAGGCCGGGCGCGGGGCCATCGTGTACATGCGGCAGGAAGGCCGGGGCATCGGCTTGTTGAACAAGCTCCGGGCCTACAAATTGCAGCAAGAAGAAGGGTTGGATACGGTCGAAGCCAACCAACGCTTGGGCTTCGCCCCGGACTTGCGCCACTTCGGCATCGGTGCCCAAATCCTCCACGACCTCGGCATCCGCCAAATCCGGTTGCTCACCAACAACCCGCGCAAGGTCATCGGCATCGATGGCTACGGCTTGAAGATCGTCGAACGGGTTCCCATTCAGATTCTCCCCGGCGATCACAACCGGGGATACTTGCTGACGAAGAAGGCGAAACTCGGGCACTTGTTAGACGCTGAACCGCCGAAATGACGGGGGGCGTCAGCCCAACTCACAACTATCATCAAAATACTTCAAACCGTTCATCAAAAAGAACTTTGAAGAAGAAGATTCGTTAGTAAACAGTTGTTGGTTGTCCTGAACCTAATTGCGGTCGCACTCGTTGCCGAATTGGGGCTGCAGGAATCGGGCTGCGTTTTCGGGCCGATTTACAATTCCATTCAAGCAACCTTCGACCGGCGGAAGCGGCGGCGGATCATCCCTGCTAGGCCCATGCCCGCCGCGGCCAAACCGAGAACCGTGGTCGGTTCCGGCACCGGCGTGAAATCGAGGAATATCACGCCGCCGGCGTTCCCCGTCAACGAGAAGGTGAAGGCCGACGAGTTGCTGAAGTTGCTCGTGCTGAACAGCGTCTGGTCCGTGACACTCAAGCCGGCCGTGCTGGTGCCGCTCGTCGCGATGAGGTAGGTGTAGGACGTCGCGGGATCAAAAGTGACGTTATTCGCGTCGATGAAAACTCTGCCGCCGGGATTGAACGCGAACGCGCCGGTCACGGCGAGCAGGTTCGACGTGGTCGTCGTATTGGCAATCTTCGTGGAGAACGTTCCACCCGAGCGTATTGTCAAGCTGCCGGCCAAATTCAGCGTTCCGACGCCGGTGGCGTCGCCGCCGCGGATGGTGCCGGTGTCACCCACGGTGTTCGCGCCGCCGAGGGTGCCGGTGCCGCCGAGGGTGCCGCCACTCTGCACCAGCCCCGCGCCATTCGCGGCCGCCGAGTTCCCGTTCACGAGCAGCGTGCCGGCATTGACGTTGGTGCCGCCCGTATGGGTGTTGACCGCACTCAGAGTCGTCGTACCGCTGCCGTCCTTGACCACGCCGATAGTACCGGTGAGCTGCGGGGCGAAGGTGTAGCTGCCGGTGTGATTGAAGCTCACCCCGGCCGTAAAGGGGCGGCTACTAGTCACCGTGCCGGCGCTGAGCGTACCCGCGACGCCGCCCGTGCCTAGGTTGAGCCTGCCAGCGCTCCCCTGAGTGTCAGCAATGGTCACGGTGCCCGTGCCGCCTCCCACGTTTACAACGCCGGTGCCGGTGATGTTCAGGACCCCGGTGCCGGAGATGCCGACGCTGAGGCCGCCACTGATGTTCCAGGTGCCGCTGCTCACCGTCGCCGTCCCACTCGAACCCGCGACCAAGCCAATGCCGCCGTCCAAAGTGCTGACGGCTCCGCCGGTGATGTTGAGCGTGCCATTGTCGCCGCTCACGGTGCTAACGAGCATGTTCGTCCCAGTGTGGGTGATGGAGCCGCCAGTGGTAACCTGCAGCGTCCCGCCGCGCACGACCGTGCCGCCGGTATAGGTGTTGGCACCGGTGAGCGTCATCGTACTGCTGCCCGTCTTGATGAGCGGACCCGCGCCGCTGATGCTGCCCGCAAAAACGAATGTCCCGGACCCGTTACCGCTGAAGAAGGTGGGACGGTTTAGCACAAGGTTGGGATTAATCGTCGTCGTCAAGATGCCGGTGCCGTTGTTCATGCCGTTGAGATTCACCGTCGGCGCCGTGATGCCCAGGGTTCAGTTGCTGCCAAGGGTACCGATGTTCACCGCCGTTGCGGTGTTATTTACGGCCAAACCGTTGAGCGTCAGCGAATTGAGCGTGAAGGGGGACGGGTCGGCGTTGAGGGTGATAGCGCCCGTCAAGGCCGTGGACGTGTTGGCGAAAATGGTCACCACCGTTGTATTTGAGCTAGCCGGCACGCCAGTGTTCCAGTTTGCGGCGTTCGTCCAAGCGTAGGTGCCCGCCGTTGTCGGTGTAAATATTTGGGCATCCGCGCGGCTAGCGAACACAACCGCGACCAGCGCGGCCACCAGTCGGAAGTCCGGAATCCTGATCGCGGCGAACGCGCGCAGCATCAACCCGATCAACGAGTGCCTCTTCATCGACAGATTCCCAGGACAGTCTGTGAAGATTAAGTTACAAGTTTCCCACGGCGAGTCCAGGCTAGGGTTAGCGTGGTGAGGTTGCAGGTTGCGGCTGTGTTGCTACTACCGACTCGAAATGTACCGGTTGTGCCCAAGTTGGAAGTGAAGTTCGTCAGACCGGACATATTGATGGTGGCGAGGTTGGTATTGGTTGCACCGGTTGCCCCACCGACCTGGAACGTCCCGCCGATGTTGTTGTTCACGAAGCTACCACCGCCGGTGAAATTCGCATTCGTAACAAATCCTGCGCCGCCGTTGCTCCCGAGCGTGACCGCCCCGTTGATCGTGAGAGTTTTCAACGGCCCAATTACAACTCCGTTCGCCGTTGCAGTGTTAGTCTGAACGTTCAGGCTGCCGAAGCTCAAGTTGGTAGCCGCAGGCAATCCGGTCATGTCGAAGGTACCGGCTGTCGCTGTTGTCGGCGTGAAGCCGAACCTCAACGCCCCGAGTAGATCCACGGTTCCCGTGGGGGTGAATGTCCCTTGGCTGATCGTGAT
>JBBQWA010000007.1:0-30994 GCA_038211045.1 Gemmatales bacterium | reverse complement strand
ATCACCAAAATCATGAGGAGCCCAACACTATGGCAGAAGAGAAAATCATCGGTATCGACCTCGGTACCACCAACTCGGTTGTCGCGGTCATGGAAGGCGGAGAAGCGAAAGTCATCGCCAACCAAGAAGGCAACCGCACCACCCCGTCGGTCGTCGCGTTCACCAAAGACGGCAACCGTCTCGTCGGCGATCCGGCCCGCAGGCAGTCGATCACGAACCCCACCAAAACCGTTTACAGTATCAAGCGGTTCATGGGCCGGCGGCACGAAGAAGTCGAATCGGAAGAAAAGCTCGTTCCCTACAAGCTCGTCGGCGGGCGCACCGACCTCGTGAAGGTTCAAATCGACGATAAAACGTTCACGCCCCCCGAAATCTCGGCGATGATCCTGCGCAAGTTGAAGGAGGCCGCCGAGGCGTACTTGGGCCACACCGTCCGCAAGGCGGTCATCACGGTGCCCGCGTACTTCAACGATGCCCAGCGCCAAGCGACCATCGATGCCGCCGCGATTGCGGGCTTCGACCCCGAATGGGAAATCGAAGATCCGAAGACCGGCAAGAAATCGAAACAGCGGATGCGGATCATCAACGAACCGACCGCGGGTTCGCTCGCCTACGCCTTCGACAAGAAGAAGGATCAGAAGATCGCCGTGTTCGACCTCGGCGGCGGCACCTTCGACGTCTCCGTTCTCGAAGTCGGCGAAGATGGCGTATTTCAGGTGAAATCGACCAACGGCGATACCCACCTCGGCGGCGACGACTTCGATCAAGTGCTGATCGATCACCTCGCCAATGAGTTCAAGAAGGAAAACAACTTCGATCTCCGCAAAGACCCGATGGCGATGCAGCGTTTGAAAGACGAAGCCGAGAAGGTGAAGAAGTACCTGAGCTCGCAAACCTCGGCCGATGTGAACTTGCCCTACATCACCGCGATCGACGGAGTGCCGAAGCACTTGACCATGACGATCAAACGCAGCGATTACGAAAAGATGGTCGATCACTTGGTCGAACGTTGCAAGAAGCCGGTACTCACCGCTTTAGACGACGCCGGGTTGAAGCCAAGCCAAATCGACGAAATCGTGATGGTCGGTGGCATGACCCGGATGCCCCGTGTGCAGCAACTCGTGAAAGAAATCTTCGGCAAAGAAGGCCACAAAGGCGTGAACCCGGATGAAGTCGTCGCCATCGGCGCCGCGATCCAAGGGGCGCAACTCTTGCTCGGTTCAAAGTCCGAACTTCTGCTCCTCGATGTGACCCCGCTCTCCTTGGGCCTCGAAACCTTGGGCGGCGTGCTCACCCCGATGATTACGAAGAATACGACGATCCCTACCAAGAAGACGCAAGTCTTCACCACCGCCGCAGACGCGCAGCCTTCCGTGGAAGTGCAAGTCTTTCAAGGCGAACGGCCGATGGCCAACGACAACAAAAAGATCGGCAGCTTCCACCTCGAAGGGATCCCGCCCGCACCCCGCGGCGTGCCCCAAGTGGAAGTCACCTTCGACCTCGACGCCAACGGCATCCTCCACGTGAGCGCCAAGGACATCGGCACCGGCAAGGAAAACAAGATCCGCATCGAGCAATCGAGCGGCATCAGCCAAGCCGAGATCGACAAGATGAAGAAGGACGCCGAACTGCACGCCGACGAAGACAAGAACAAACGGGAGTTCGCCGAGGCCCGCAACGACGCGGACAACAAGCTTTTCCAAGTAGAAAAGGTGTTCAAAGAAGCCGGGGATAAGCTGGCGGAAAACGATAAGGAGCCGATTCAAAAGGCGATGGATCGCGTGAGGGAAGCGATGAAAGGTTCCGACCTCGGCGCGTTGAAATCGGCCTTGAGCGACCTCGAAACCGCCTCGGCGGCGATGGCCCAGCACATGCAAAAACAACCCGGCCCGACCGGCCCCGGAGATGCCAACCCCAGCGGTGGCAATAAAGCCGCCGACGATGTGATCGACGCCGAGTACGAAGTGAAGAAGTAAAAGATTTGGCGAGCCGGGTTGCGTCAGCACCCGGAGTGATCCACTCCACCAAGCCGCGGGATTTCCACCCCGCGGCTTACTCGTTGCGCTAAAGAGAACAGCAGTTGCAACTCTTACCCTCTCTCCAATGGGAGAGAGGGTACAAATCCAACCGCCGCTCGCCTAAAGCGTCCCTTTCGTCGAAGGAATCCCCGTGGCTCGGGGATCCATTTCCACGGCGGCCCGCAGCGCCCGCGCGGTCGCTTTGAAGATGGTTTCCAAAATGTGGTGCCCGTTCTTGCCGTGATGCAGCACCACGTGCAAGGTCAGCAATCCCGCCGAGGAGACGGCCCGCCAGAACTCTTCGCCCAAAGCCGAAGCGAACGTTCCGAGCATTTCATAGGCCACATCCGCTTTCCAAATCAAAAACGGCCGACCGCTGAGATCGATGGCACTCGTCACGAGGCATTCGTCCATCGGTACGGTCGCATCGCCGTACCTGCGGATGCCTTTCTTATCCCCCAACGATTGCACGAGGGCTTTGCCGAAACAGATGCCGACGTCTTCCACGGTGTGGTGGGCGTCGATGTGCAGATCCCCTTGGCACTTCACTTTGAGATCGAAGAGCCCGTGCTTGGCGAGGTGCGTGAGCATGTGATCGAAGAAGCCGACGCCGGAGGTACCGGTGAACGTGCCGGTGCCGTCGAGGTCGAGGGTTAGCTCGATCTGGGTCTCGGCGGTGTTGCGGGTGATAGTCGCGGAGCGTGCCATGATGATTCCTGTTTCGTTAGCCCGACGCGTCAGCGAGGGCTTCCAGCACGACGAATTGCAACTATCGATTGCGACGTTCTGGAACCCCTCGCTGGCGCGTCGGTCTAACGATTTCAAACGATTCGCCGGAGTTCTGCTATCAACTTCTCGATTTCCGGATTCGTCCCGACGCTGATCCGCAACCCGTCGCCGTAGCCTTGGTAATTCATGTGGCGCACGAGGATATTCTTGGCCTTCAACGCTTCGTAGATCGCTTTCACCGGTCGATCGCTCCGGCGGCACCATAGGAAGTTCGCGTGGCTAGGCGTCACGTGGAAACCGAATTCCGTGAGGGCCACGCTCATCCGGCCCCTTGTGGCGATCATTCGGGATCTCACACCGGAATAGTACGCCTGATCCTCGATTGCGGCCGTGGCCGCGGCGAGGCTGAGCGCATCGCAGTTGTACGAATCCTTGACCTTCGCCAGTTCGCGGACGAGCGCCGGTGCGGCGATTGCGAAGCCGAAACGGATGCCCGCGAGGGCGTAGTATTTACTGAAAGTGCGGGTGATGATCACGTTCGGCCGGGTGCGGGCGAACCCGATCCCGTTCCACTCGGCAAATTCGCCGTAGGCTTCGTCCAGCACCAGTGGCCCGGCTTCCGCCAAACGTTCGAGATCGGGCTTTGGTAACATCGTACCGCTGGGTGAATTCGGGTTTGCCAAGAACGTGAGGTGGGCTTTCTTCACAGGCCACGGATCGGGCAAGGACCAATCCTCCGTGAAAGGCACGGTTTCATACATCGCGTTCTGAATTTCGGCCAGCGACTTGTACAGAACGTAACTGGGCGACGGGCTGGAGATGATGCCGCCCTCGGGAACCAAGGCGCGGGTGACGACGGTGAGAATATCGTCCGAACCGTTGCCGATGAGGATCGAATCCGGATCGACCTTCAACGCGCGCCCGGCCGCTTGACGGAAGGAATCTCCGAGGGGTTGGGGATACTTGCGGAGGCGATCGCCGGTGAGTGCGGCCCGAATCGCCTCGAATACCAAAGGCGATGGGGGATACGGGTTCTCGTTCGTATTCAGCTTGATGATGTCGGGCGCGTTGAGTTGCTCGCCGGGGGTATACCCGGCCATGCGTCGAACGTTGGGGCGGAGGAAATCGAACATGGTGGCCTGCGAAAGCGGGGGGACATCGTCACCCTGGTTTCATCCGGCAGGGGGACGATGTCCCCCCGCTTTCGAGTGAGCTATTTCTTCAACGGGGCCGAGGCGGGCGAACCGGCTTTCTCAGGCTTCGGTTTCGGCCGTGCGGCGGGGCCGCTATCGGCCGCGCGAGTTTCGATACTCTCTGCGTGACCGGTGAGGCCTTCGCGGTTCGCCAGGAATGCCACGTCTTCGGCCATGTCGCGCATCCCGTTCTTGGTGAAGCGGAGGATGCTCGTGCGGCGACGGAAATCGTTCACACTCAAACCGCTGGCGAAGCGGGCGGTGCCGCCGGTGGGAAGAACGTGGGATGGCCCCGCGGCGTAATCGCCGAGGGCAACCGGGGTGAACGGCCCGAGGAAGATCGCCCCGGCATTATCGATCTGTTCTGAAATCGCGTCGTTATCCCGGGTTTGCAAGTGAAGGTGTTCGGGGGCCAGCGAATTGGCACATGCCACCGCTTCCTGTTTATCCGAGGCGAGAACGATGGCCCCGTAACGTTCGAGGCATTCGCGGGCCATGTCGCCTCGTTCGAGCTTCACCAACCGCTTTTCGAGGGCGGCCAGCACTTCTTCCACCAGCGGTTCGTACCAAGTGACAAGTACCGAAACGCCCGGAGCATGCTCGGCTTGGGCGATCATATCGAGGGCAACGTAATGCGGGTGGGCAGAATCGTCCGCCAAGATCACAATTTCGCTCGGCCCTGCGATGCAATCGATGGCCACTTGACCGAAGACGAATTTCTTGGCGAGAGCCACATACTGGTTGCCGGGGCCAACGATCATATCGACCGGTGGGATGCCTTCCACTCCGTAGGCCAATGCCGCGATCGCTTGAGCGCCGCCCATGCGGTAGACCTCGGTGACGCCGAGTTCATGGCAGGTGGCCAACATATCTTTGTTGTATGCGCCGGTATCTTTGGGTGGTAACGCCACGACGATATCCGTCACTCCCGCGGCGATCGCCGGGCAAACGGTCATCATCAACGTTGAAGGGTACGCAGCGGCTCCGCCTGGGCAGTACACGCCGACACGCTTCAGGGGGCGGTAACGCAAGTGAAGCTCGTGGGAACCGACGATCCGCAGCTCCGCATCGCGGTGCATGACACCGGATTGGTAAGAATCGATATTGTAGCGCACGCGGCGGATCGCTTCGAGGAACTCGGGGGCCGCCGATTTGTGGGCCGCTTCGATTTCCGCCAACGGCACTCGCAGGGCATCGGCTTTCAGCTTCACTTTGTCGAACTGTTCGGTGAATTTCAGCAAGGCTTCCACGCCTTTATCACGAACCGCCAGGCAAATGCGTTCGACGACTTGTGCAGGCGTAAGCACCGCACCGAAAACGGTTTGGGTGAGCTTCTTGGCCGCGGGAGAAACGATTTCCGAATCGAGCCGGAATTGATCGCGGAGTTTGGCGAGTTGGCCTCGGGAATTGCTGGCGGAAAGCACGATCCGGCGAATTTTCAATGCGGACATTCGTGAACCTCGGTCGGGGTGGTCAACCTCCCCGGATCAGCGTTGCGGCTTCAAACTAACTACTATGTTTATATGAATTTCCGCAGCAATATCCAGTAACGCCTGCAAGAATACTGTCGGATCGCTCACGCAAAAGCTTCCGGAGCTAACGGTTACATCACTTTTGCGATTCCGTCAAGGAAATGCAATGTATTCAATCTAACTTTTGACCGTTTGTTCGATCGGTACGGTTGCTTCCACTGCTTCCACCGCTTCCACCGGAATCTTCGGAACTTCCACGGGGTGTTCCATCGCGGGCATATCTTCCGAACTCATTAGGTGGCCCCAAGCGCTCCAACCTTCGACGTGCATACACACCGATTTGATCGCCGCCATCAGCGGCATCGCCAAGAACAAGCCCGCCGTGCCCCAGACTAAATGCCAGAAGAGACAAGCCAAAAGTACCGTGGTTGCATTGAGCTCCATGCTCCGGCCCATGACCCAAGGCACGATGATATAGCCTTCGAATGTGACGACCGCGGTGTAGAAGATCAGGATGCCGAAGGCAGTACCGGGGCCTTGGTTGGGCAGGATCAATGCCTCCAGAATAGGCGGAACGCCAGCGGCGATTGTGCCCAAGTATGGAATGTAGCTGAATATAAACGTGAGTACGGCCCAGAGAGTTGCCTGTTTAAGGCCAATGGCGTGATAGACACTCCCCAGCACCAGAGCCAAGCCGAAGTTCACGAGAGTGCGCCAAATGAGATACGAACGTACCGCCGCGCTCATTTCGACGATGACCGCAGAGACATGCTTCTGCACTCCGAGCCCGGGGCCGAAGATGTTCCTCACTTTGTTCACGAGCATCTCCCCCTCGAGAAGAAGGAAGAGCAAAATAAAGAGGATCAACACGGCTTGGAAGATCAGCAAACCGCCGAACTGCCCGAGTTCGAGAACCGCTTGCAAGATATAGTCGCCGGTGAGGGCCTTCTGGACGAGTTGATAGAGTGGGGAGTCCGTGGCATTGGGCGGCAACTGATCTTTAATCTCGAACGGGCTACTAACCGTCATCATTGTTCGGAACCGTTCGTACATCGCCTGCCGTTGCTGTTCGGAGTTCGGTAGGTCGTTGAGCATCTGCGGGATGGCGATCGAGACCAGAGCGAACAGCAACAATATCACAATGACCAATCCGGCAACGACGGTCGCGCAAGCGAAGAACCACGGCAGTTTGAATATGCGACTCAGGTCGCGGGCATAGGGCCACATGATCGCAGCGAGCAGTGCCGCGATCGTCAGCGGGATGAAAATGGAACGCCCGAAGTACAACGCGATGCTCGCACCCAAAAGGGCGAGAACATTAAGCCCGTAACGGGTCGCTGTGGTCAGATTCAGATTCATGGATCCGCCGCGAAGGACAATGGAGGCAGACGCGAGAGGTTGACTCTAGTATGGCAAAGGTTCGCTCAACCGTCGAGGGCGACGGCCGCCTTCAGCGTATTTTCGAGCAGCATGGCGATCGTCATCGGGCCGATACCGCCGGGTACCGGGGCGTAGGCCGAAGCCAATTGCATGGCCTCTTCGTGAACGTCCCCCACGATCTTACCAGCCTCGGAATTGATGCCCACATCGAGGATCACCGCCCCCGGCTTCACCATCTCCGGCAGGATCAATCTCGCTTTCCCCACGGCGGCGATCAGAATATCGGCCCGGCGGCAAACCTCCGCGAGATTCTTTGTGCCCGTGTGGGCGATCGTCACGGTCGCATCGCCACCGGCCGGGTTCCAAATGGTTTTCTTCTGGGCGAGCATCAGCGCCAACGGCTTGCCGACGATGTTGCTCCGGCCGACGATCACCACTTCTTTGCCAGCAGTTTCGATTCGGTTCCGTTCGAGGATTTGCATGCAGCCATGCGGCGTGCAGGGGTAGAAACGCGGATTCCCCGCAACGAGCAAACCGACGTTCTCCGGGTGGAAACAATCGACGTCGATCTCGGGATCGATGGCGTCGATGATCTCTTTATTGTCGATCTGTTTCGGCAGGGGAAGTTGAACGAGTAACCCGTGAACGAGCGGGTCGCAATTCAATTCGCCGATTTTATCCAGCAGTTCCCGCTGAGAAACCGTGGCGGGGAATTCGACGAGCGTGTGGCGAATGCCAACGTCGTCGCACGCTTTGATTTTGTTGCGAACGTACACTCGGCTGGCGGGTTCGTCTCCCACGAGAATGACCGCCAAGCCGGGGGCGGGCAAACCGGAATCGGTTTGCTCTTTCACCTTCGCCGCAATTTCGGTGCGGATCGTTTGGGCGAGGAGTTTGCCATCGAGTTTGAGCGGGGGCACGGAGAGCCTTTTCGTAGGGTGGGCACTGCCCGCCTCGGTGGGATTCGCGGTGGGCAGTGCCCACCCTACAACAGCGATAGTATCCGCGGGAGTGTTTGGCCGCTGGGGCCGTACAAACCGATATCCGCGTGACCGCTGGCATCGGTGCGGGTAAGATTGCACTCGATCACCACCGCGTTGTTGCCTTCTCGGGCGATGGGAATGATACTCGCTGCGGGATAAACGACCGCCGAGGTTCCCACAACGATGAGCACATCGCATTCGCCGGCCGCCTTCTCGGCCTTCCGCCAGACGACCGGAGGAAGCGGCTCATGGAACCAAACCACATCGGGCCGCAGGAAACCGCCGCAATGCGGGCAGAGCGGCCGTTCTCCGAGCGGTTCGAACCCGCGATCTTCCACGGTGTCGCAACGCTGCGAAGTACACCGAGTGCGGGCCAAACTCCCGTGGAGTTCGAGCACATTCAGGCTCCCGGCCCGTTGATGCAATCCATCGATGTTCTGAGTGATGACGGTGAAACGCCCCGGCATTCGGCGTTCGAGTTCGGCGAGGGCGAGGTGCCCGGCGTTCGGGTGAACCTTGGCCACGGCCTCCCGGCGAAGGTTGTAGAAACGCCATACGAGCAGCGGATCGCGGCGGAAGCCCGTCGGCGTGGCCACATCTTCGATGCGGTGATCTTCCCACAATCCATCGGAGGCCCGAAACGTGGGCACGCCGCTCTCGGCGGAGGCCCCTGCCCCGCTGAGTACCGCGACGCGAGACGCTTTGCGGAGTGCCGCGGCGGCACGTTCGAGCTCGGTTTCGAGTGTATTCATGGATAAAATCCCGATTGGAACTAACAACAATCAACTGATTACTAACAACTAATCCTCATCGACAATCAAGAGTAGTTGATAGTGTTCAGTTGACAGTTTCGAGTTCAAACATCATTTCGGCAACAACGCCCCCGCTTCGGCGCACAGTGCCTCCACGCGTTCGGCAGTGGGGGCTTCGGCGATCACGCGGATGATCGGTTCGGTGTTGCTGGCCCGCACGTGCAACCACCAATCTTCGCCATCGAGCCGCAAGCCATCCAATTTGTTTGCGCTGGCCTCGGGCCAGTTCTTTTCGATGGCCGCGAGGGCCGCGGGCAACGCGCTCTTCGCCACGGTGAACTTCGTCTTCCGCATCTCGTACTTCGGCAGTTCCGCGATCAATTGTGACAACGATTTCTTTTCTTCGGCCATGAGGTTGAGGATCAGCCCCATGCCGATGAACGGATCGCGCACCCAACCGATGCGGGGATCGATCACCCCACCGTTGCCTTCGCCACCGATGACTGCCGAGTACCTGCGGATTCCCTCGACGACGTTGGCTTCCCCCACCGCGGTCCGATAGAAAGCGCAGCCTGCCGCATCCGCTAAATCTTGGATCGTACGGCTCGTGCTCATGTTCACCACGACCGGCCCGGATTGTTGCCGAAGGCGGAACTTCACCGCCAAGGCCAATGTGAGTTCCTCGCTCACGCAATCGCCATTTTCATCAATGAGTGCCAAGCGATCGGAATCGGGGTCGAGCACGAAGCCGACGGCCGATTCGGTCTGCTTCACCCAAGGTGCGACATCTCGAAGATGCGCCGGGATCGGTTCGGGTTCGTGGGCGAAGATACCGTTCGTTTCGCAATTGTGTTCCACCACTTCGACGCCGAGTTCGCGGAGCAGGCGAATTCCCAACGGGCCACCCGCTCCGCCGTTGCCATCGAGGAGTACTTTGAAGCCGCGACCCGCGATCTTGGAGGGGCTGATATGGTCCGTCACTCGTTCGCAATGACGTTCGAGAATTTCCGGGGAAACGGTAACGGCTCCGACGCGATCCCACGGTACGCGATCGAATTCGCCGAGTTCGTACAACCGTTGGACGTGCAAACCCTGGCTCGCCGGGAGTACAGCCCCGTCGCCGCCGAAGAGTTTTAGGCCGTTCCACGGTGCCGGGTTGTGCGACGCGGTGATTTGAATGGCACCCGCCGCCCCGCTGAGTTGCACGGCCAAGCCTACCGTCGGGGTACTGGCGATGCCGATATCTTCGACGGTGCAACCGACGCTGAACAGACCGGCCATCACGGAGTGCTTCAGCATTTCCCCGCTGGGTCGGCTATCGCGGCCGAGGATAACGCGACCGCCTTTGAGGAAGGTTCCGAGCGCCGCGGCGAAGCGGCTCGCCGCTTCGGGCGTGAGCGAATCGCCGATGATGCCGCGGATACCGGAGACGCTGACGATGAGTTCGCTGGGCATGGATTACTCTGTCTTACCGCCGAGGGAGAAGGGAGCAAGCAAAGAATCACGTCGGTTTGTTCGGGGACGGTTCGGCGAGCTTCTTCCGCAAGTATTCCAACGATTTTTCCAACGCGGTATCTTTGTAGTTCGGGTCGAGCTTCGGGCCGGTCGGGTTCGCCCCTTTCGCCTTCACTAGGTCGAGCCGGTTGAAGTGGAGCATGTACTGCTTGTAGTCTTCGGGCTTGAGAATCACCTCCAACCCGGCGTCGGGCTTCACGCCCCAATCGTCTTTGTCGGACATGCCTTCGTTCTTGTTCAACCCCCGGCCGTTGGGAGTGAGCCAGATTTCGGTGGTGATCTTGAGCGCCGATTTACCGTCCGATAGGCCGAGGACTTTCTGCACACTCCCCTTGCCATAACTGCGTTCGCCGACGATCGCGGCCCGCCCATTTTCTTTCAACGCGGCGGCAACGATTTCGGATGCGCTCGCACTGCCGTTGTCGATGAGAATCGCGATGGGTTTGTTCCCGAAGATGGTATCGCCTTTGTGAGCTTTCCATAAGCGGCCGCTACCGGCGCGATCCTTGGTGCTGAGGATGGTTCCTTCATTGAGGAACAGATCGGAAATTAACACGGCTTGATCGAGCAAACCGCCGCCGTTGTTGCGGAGATCGAGCACAAGCGCTTTGGCCCCCGCTTTCTCGGCTTGCTGCACGGCGGCTTTCACTTCCAAGTGCGTGTCTTTGTTGAAGGCGCTGAGCCGAACGAGGGCGATCTTGTTTTCCTTATCGGCGAGGTAATCCCACTGGCTCGGATCGTCGTCCTTGCGTACGAAGCCGCGGACGGGGTAGATTTTGATGAACGCCCGTTTCAGCTTCACGATCTCTTCCTCGGCGCCACTTCTGCGCACGGTGAGCGTCACTTCGCTGCCCGGTTCCCCCATAATCTTCGCCCGGGCCGCATCGACATTCATTCCTTCCGTCGAAGCGTCGTCGATTTTCAAGATCAGGTCGCCGGGTTGAAGCCCCGCTTCGCTGGCAGGCGTGCCGATCATCGGCGATTCGACTTGCAACCGCTGCGTGACCGGATCGAGCGAAAGGAATGCCCCAATGCCCCCGAACTTGCCATCGGTATCATTCTCGAAGGTTTTCAATTCTTCTTCGTTGAAGTATTGGGCGTGCTTATCGAGGCGTTTGAGTCCGCCGTTGATCATATTCTCGACGAACTGCTTTTTCTCTTCGGGGGTGAGGGCCCGGTAGTAATTCTTATCCACCTCCGCCAGCACATCGACCACGGAACGAACCAGTTGGTATTCCCGTTCCGGAGCGGGCGCCACCGCCGCGAAAACGGCCGCGATAAAGACGAACGCGGGCACCAAGAGAAGCCAAGCGAGGTTGCGTTGAGGCATGCGGTCGATCCGGTAGAAGCGGTAGAAGCCCTACAGTTTCCCACGAAACGGCGGGTACGAATTTAGGGATTATAGCCGTGGTTCCCGAAAGGCGGGAGGCGAACCCACAAAGCCGGGTACAACCCGTCAATTTTGCACCAAGTGCTTTTGACCTTTTCGGCGTCACCGTTTACCTTTCCGGTAGCAATTGCCCAATTCACCCATGTTCCGCACAGGGACCCGACCATGTACACTCTGATGATGATGACGGCTCTTTCCACCTCGCCGGACGCCGCCCAATTCAACGGGTACTTCCGCGATCTTTTCAATCGCGACGAGAAAGGAAGTTGCACGGGCAAGGACGCGACCAGCAATACCAACGCCGAGAAATCGAGCTGCCAAGGCAGTTGCCACGGGCAAGGCCTATTCCACGGCAAGATCATCTCAATGTTCCAACGGGATAGCAATTCCTGCCAAGGTTCCTCGTGCCAAGGGAACAACGCGGCGAAAGCGGCCTCTTCCTGCCAGGGCAGCAGTTGCCGCGGTTCGGGGAATGGTTGTTGCGGGGGCGGTGCGGGCTACGCCGCGGCGAGTTGCATCGGCTCCTCCTGCTTCGGCGGCATGCAGATGGCGGCCATCCCGTACGCTCCGATGGGGGGCGAATACTATCAACCCTACCCCATCGGCTACGGCAATGCGATGGACAGCGGCGCCGGGTGTTTCGGGAACGGCATGCAGATGCCGAGCTACCCGAGTTATCCGTCGATCCCTTCGACGAACGTTCCGATGGTTCCGAGCGGCCCGCCGATGGTGATGCCCCCCGAACAGGCCCAACCGCGTGCGATTCCCCCGGAGAACGCCACGTTCAAACTCAACGAAGGAAATCGCGCCACCGTGATCGTGAAACTCCCGGCCGATGCCAAACTGTACGCCGAGGGGCGCCCGTTGAACCTTTCCAGCGGGGAACGCAAGTTCACCACGCCGCCGTTGCCCTCGGATCGGGAAGCGGTGTACAACTTCCGCATCGAGTATAGCCGCGATGGCGAACTCGTAACGCAATCGAAAAAGCTCACGGTGAAAGCCGGTGGCGTGTCCTACTTGGAATTCAACGATTTCACCGCGAAGCACACGTTGAAGCAACCGGAACTCCACGCCGGGAGCGCCCCGAAACTCGGTTCGCCCGTGGTGCCGGTGTCCAACCCAATTACAATTCCAGTACCCCCGCTAACTTCGCCGACCATTCTCCCGCCGTTGGGTGCGGGGAGTGCTCAACAAGTGCTCACGACCCGTGCCAAGATCACCGTGAAAGTGCCGAGCGGTGCGGTTCTCTTCGTGGATGGCAAGAAGAATGATCGCTCGGATGCCATTCGGGAATTCAGTACCCCGGCACTCACCTCGGGCAAAGTGTACACGTATGTCATGCGGATCGAACGGGGTGCGGAAAAGGAAGAACGCAAGATCGAATTCATGGCGGGCGAGGCCCATTCGGTCGATTTCACCGCGTGGCCTGCGAGCCAACAGCGCGCCGGCCGTTAAGCCGGGGAAACCTTGACGGCCACGGGGGCGGGGGAAAGGATTAGTTCCGGAAGCCCGCACCCCACGCCTTGAGGCCGAGCCGCCGCCGGGGTACCATAAGGGTACACCCCGCGGGATCTACTATGGCGGCCTTCACCGATCTCGACCGCGACCTCCTCCGCCGTTGCTTATCGAAGCAACCCGCTTCGTGGAACGACTTCGTCGATCGCTTCCTCGGCCTGATTTACCATTCGATCCACTTCACCGCGCACTTGCGAAGCGCTCGCATCTCGCCGGAAGACGTCGAAGATATCGCCGCGGAAGTGCTCGTGCAAATCCTCGCGGACGATTTCAAAGTCCTGCGATTGTTCCAGAAAAAATCGAGCCTGAGCACGTACCTCACCGTGATCGCCCGGCGGATTTGCGTCCACGAACTCACCCGCAGGCAAACGGTGCGGGAAGCCATCCAAAACGGCCACACGCGGTTGATCCAAGTGGCCCCAGACGATACCGAAGCCGCGCAAAAAGGAATGGAAAAGCTCGAAGAAGTCGAGGCGCTGTTGCGGAAACTCGCCGGGAAAGAACGCGAGATCGTGCGGCAGTTCTATTTGGAAGGCCGGACGTACGAGGAGATCAGCACGGAGTTGAACCTTCCCGTGAACACGGTGGGATCGATGCTCGGCCGGGCGCGGAGCCGATTGCGGGCACTCTCGAATTCGGGCAGCGACATTCCCGCGGTGAAGGTTCCGAAGCTCAAAAAGAAGAAGCCCGCGAAAAAGGCCTGAGGTTACAAACCGAGTTCCGCGAGCGACTCGGCCTCGGCCAGTTTCAAACCGAGGTTGCGAATTTCCGCATCCGTCAGGCTTCGCAAGGTCTTCAGGGAAGCTTCGGCAAGAGTGCCGAATTTACTATCCAACTGAGCTTCGATCAATTCGAGCCGGCCCAACCGTAACCCCTCCGCGAGTCCATCCTCGCGCCCTTCCTGGCGACCTTCTGCGATGCCTTCTTCCCGCATAATTGCGAACATCGACTTGTTTTGGCGCATGGTCGTATCTCCTTTTCGTCTGTGGAATTGTATCCGACCCACGATGGCTTTGCGGAGTTTGTCGTCGATTTCCAAATACGTATCGAAACAATCGTTCAGCAGAAAAGTGCGTTGCTCGTTGAGGCCGGCCGAATTCAACTTTTGGAACGCCAGCAATCCCAACTCGGCGATCCGTTCCTCGGGCAATTTCATCAGCGAGGCCAAGGCCACGCCCAGCCAGTTCTCGCCGTGGATGTAGCTTTCGCCGTCCAACCTCGGCAAACCGACGTACAAGTATTGCAACTTTAACGTCTCCAGTTCCCAGAACTTCTCCACCACCGAATCGACGCCGATGCCGTCCAACCCGACTTGCAGGTAGAGCACGATTGGCAGCACGGGATAGCCGTAGCGTTCGCGGAGGTGCAGGTAGTAAGAAGGCAACCTCGGCTTGATGAGAGTCGATTGCTCGGCCGATTCTACTTCGATGTGAACCAACGCGATCCAGTGATCCGGCTCGACCGCTTCGAGCGTTTTCAGCTTAGCGACGAGATCGGCCTTGTGCCGCGAACCGTCCGGCGGATCTGGCAGCAATTCCGTATCGAGCCATTCGACCGCATCGAGATCGAACCGCGCGGCCCAATCGGCGAAGAATAATCGCAGGAAATCGCCAAAGAATTCCCGGATCAGCACCTTGAACCGCTGATCGTGATCTTCGGGAATCCGGAAAACTGTGGTCATTTCGATCCGATCGCTACGGTACACGTCGGCTTCCGGGCGTTCGGCCCTTCGTGGTTGCACGTGCCCACGAACAACGTCCCGTTCTGGACGGTGACCCCGCCGTAGATCATCCCCGGGGCTTTCACCGCAGCATCGGTGCCGAGATCGAACTTCCACTTCGGCACGCCGTCATTCAGGTTCAAGGCGTGGATAACGCCCTGCAAATCGCAGGCGTAAACCGTGTCCTTCGCCACGGCGGGCGGGGCGAACATCGGCCCTTTCGCATCGTACAACCATCGGCGTTCCCCCTCGGCAATCGCATATGCCCGCACTTTTCCATCGGTCGCGGTACACACGGCGAGTTCCCCGGCCAACGCCACGCTGGCCACGATTCCGCCGGGGACATCTTTCTTCCATTTCGGGTTGCCGGTCTTCAGATCGAACGCCGCGAGTTCCCCCTTGGCCCCTTTCAATTCGTTCAAATACATGCCCACGGAACTCCCGCCGACGATGACCGTATCCCCCGCGATGCTCGCCCCGCCCCACGGGTTGTAAGTCAGCTTCTGCTTCCAGATTTCCTTGCCCGTATTGGCATCGAGGCAGACGAGTGCCCGTTCGCCGACCTTTTCCTTATCCAAGAAGCTCGTACACACGAGCAACTTCCCCTCTGCAAAGGCCACGGGTGCATCGACGTGCCAAGTTTTCTCGCCGACTTGCCAATGCCGCTTCGGCTCGGGTTTCAGCAGTTGATCTTCGCTCGGCGGCACGGCGAAATCGGGATCCTTCTTCTTGTCTGCCTCGTATTTGGCTTGTAGTTCCTTCCACTTAGTTTCCTGCAACTTCGCCACTTCCCCCGCCGTGACTGGTTTACTATCGAGTGTGGCAGACTCCAAATCGACGCACAGCACCCCGGCAGCACCGGCGCCCATGAACACTTTCCCCTCAGCAATCGTCGGTGCCCCTTCGAGGTGGATGAGGTCGCCGGGGAGTGTCAGCTGCCAAATGGGCCTTCCGGTATCCGCGGTGAGGCAGTGCAGTACGCCGCCGGAATCTTGATGGAGGCCATCGCCGAAGACGAGGAAGTTCCCGCTGACAGCGGGGGACGAAACCGTTGCGAGCCTCAGATAAGGTGCCGAGCGCTGCCAAACCGGCTTCTTGCCATCTTTGGTGGGAAGTACGGAAACGGTTGGGCGGTTGAAGGCACCGAAGCTTGCGAAGTAAACGTTCTCCCCGACCGGCACCGGCGATGCGATGGAATGATCTTGCGAAGGCACCGCCCACAACACGCTGGGTTTCTCCGGGCCGGCCTTGCCATCGGTATTACCGGTACGCTGGGAATTGCCACGGTATGTCGCCCACGGCCCCGGCTCGGTTGCACTGGCAAAGAACGAAGCAAGCAAAACCGTTGGAATAGCGAATTTCATAATGAACCGGAGAAGTGAAAGCGGGGGGACATCGTCCCCCCGCGGTTACCATGCAAGGGAGACGATGTCCCCCGTTTTCCAATTCATTCCAGCACAACCCGTATCGGTTCTATGGCTGTGGTGAACGATTGCTGTTTCGCTTTGCCATCGCTGCCTGTCACCGTCACGGTATATAGTCCGGGTGCGAGAACGAAACGCGGGGCGATGCAACCCTGGCCACCGCGGCCGTCGCTGCCGAGGAGTTGCGTGCTCGCCACAGTTTTGCCATCGGCGGCAGTCACGCTGACGGTACCGCCGCAGTGGTTCGCACTCTTGGGCAGCTTTACGCTCACCGGCGTGAGGGCACCGGGTTCGCCGGGTTTGCCGAAGAGTACGCACGATTCCTGCCCTTCGTTATTCAGCACGAGATCCAGCTTGCCGTCGTTGTTCAAATCGGCGAACGCGGCCGCTTGGGTGTTGAACACTCGCTGATTCAACCCCACCTCGGCGGACTTCTCCGCGAACGTGCCGCCCCCCATGTTCTTGAAATACTTGTTCGTGCCTTTCAAACATGCCACGAGCAAATCGGGTTTACCGTCGTTGTCGAAATCCCCCCACGCGGCCCCCACGGCACAGTCGAGGGGCTTACTCAGATCGCCGGAGCGTGCGCTCACGTCCTCAAATTTGAAGTTGCCGAGGTTGCGGTAGAGTTTGCTCGGCCCTTCCATCTGGGGCACGAAAAGGTCGATCAAACCATCGCCATCGAAATCGCCCAACGCCGGGCCTACCTTGCCCGCTTGGTAATCGATGCCCGCGTCGCGGCGTTCGAATTTCCCCCCGACGTTGCGAAAGGCCATGCCTCGGCCGGCCCCGTAGAGGAAATCGGGTTTGCCGTCGTTATCGAAATCGGCCACAGAAAGCGTATCCCCCTTCTCTTCGATGCCGGCCAAGCCGCTCTCCTCCGTGGCATCGCGGAACATCGGTTCGATACTCGCCACGTTGTTGCCCCCGGCGAAATAGAAGGCGTAGGCTTGATCGGTGTTGCACACCTTGAGCAGCAAGCGGTTCTTGCCGGCGTTGAGCTTGATCTTGAACACCGCGGTAGCGGGTTCGCACTTGCGACTGACAGGATCGGAGTGAACCTTCACTCCGTTCACCCAGGTGGCGAGCGTGTCGTCGTACCCCAAGGACACCGGATATTCCATCGCTTCCGCGGCTTCGATCTCCCGATACAGATACGTCGCGCAGTTCCCGGCAAACGCCGCGAGATCGTTCACCGTCGCATCGGGGTACTCCTTCGGCAGCCACTTCACGTCGATATCGCGCTTGCCCTTGTACACTTTGTTGGCGTCGATGCCGGTTTCGGTTTCCGGGCCGAAATCGGTGTCGAAATTCTTCTGCGGGCCATCCTTGTGGCGGAACGGCCCGACCGCGAACCACGGCCCCATCTTCGGCGGTGCGACCGCAACTGCCGCAACATCCTTGCGAATGTTCTTGTACAATTTCAAGCCGTGGAAGCCGTTGGCGAGAAGAATGTCCGGCTTGCCATCGCCGTCGAAATCGATCCACGCCGCAGCGGTGAGGTTCCAAGCCGTTTCCTTGGGCAACAGTTTGCTGTCGTCGCGGAACGCGGCCTTGCCGAGGTTCGTGTAAAGCTTCGGCCCCGCAGGCGTAGCCAACAACAGATCGGGCAGGCCATCCGCGTTGTAGTCGGCCCACACCGCTGACCGGGCACCGCCGGTCAATCCGGGTAAGCTCACTTCGCTGTAACCGTCGTCGGTCTGTTGGAACAGTGAGATTTTGTTGGCCCCGCATAGGCACACGCCCGGCTTGCCGGAGCCGTCGAAATCGATCACCGTCACCGATTGCGCTTCCGCTTCGGTTCGACCCAACCCGGCGTACTTGTGGAAACCGGGCATCCCTTCGAGCCGACGCACTTCGTCGCCGACGCCGCCCCAGCCAACGAAATCGCGTTTCGGGTTGTAATCGAGGAGTTTCAAGCTCGCCTTCATCTTTTGGAGCTTGGCCGTCTTCTTGTGCAGGGCTTCCTTATCGCCATCGACCATGCAGCCCACCACCACTTCCTTCCCGGCCACTATATCCTTCACCGCGCCGGCGAGCTTGTCCTGTTTGCCCGCGAAACTGCGCAATAGGAATGGTTCCTCGTGGCTCATGCCCCACCATTCGCCGTTGGGGTAGGCTTGGTACCACGTGTTGCCGATAAAGGTTTCCGAGGCCCCGCCGTTGTGGAAGAAGATCGCCACCTTGCCGACCTCGGCCCAGTTCATGATGTTCTGCCATTCGCCGGGGCGGAGGCCACCGCGCCCGATGTTGTGTTTGATCGTATCGGGGTTCTTCCCTTTGAAGTCGCTGATCTTCTGAAAGATGATGAGGTTGTTGGTCTTATCCACCTTCGTGATGACCATGCTGCACACGGCCACCGATTGTTGGATCACGGCACCAAGCGTCATCGGCACTTCGACGTAAGCGTGCGCGGAAGGGGCGAGAAGCAATACGACGACAAGTGCGAATCGTTTCATCGGGGAACCTCAGCAGTGTTTTGTCCGGGCCGGAAGCGTGAGCAACCGGAGTGGTGTAACGACCGGTCGCTTACGCTCGCGGATCTTAAAAACCTATTTCTTCGGCAGCTTCTCCAACCGTTCCTTCGCGGCCTTGTGCCACGGCGAATCGGCGGGGTTCGCATCCATCAGTTTTTGCAGCAAACGTTCGGCTTGCTCGGGCTTGCCATCCCCGGCATAGGCGCGGGCCGCTTCGAGCGATGCGGCGTTCGCAATCTCCTGATAATCGTAGGTGTACACGACCGTGAGGAAATCGTTTGCGGCCTCGGCGAACTTTTTCTGCAACATCCGGCACTCGCCGATCTGCAACTGCGCTTTGGCCGCGACCTCGGCTTTGGTCGCGCCGACGACCTGCTCGTACGCCCGGATGGCTTCGTCGTGTTTGCCTTGGCCTTGGAGGATTCCACCCAAAGCGTAACGGGCCTCCGAGGCGAAAGGGCTGTTGCCGAAGCGTTGGAGCATCGTTTCCAAGGCCTGCTTGCCGGCATCGGGGTTCTTCGCGGCAATCAGCGCGAAGCCCAAGCGGAGCATCGCGCGATCCCCCAATCCCGCCGCGTTGTGGAACTCGTTCTTATCGCGGAATAGGGCCAAACGGGCCGCGGCTTTTTCGTATTCCCCCGCCGCGAACCAGCATTCGCCGGCGCGGTACACGCTCTGCGGATAGTACGGCGATTTCGCATTCGAGAGGTTGGCTTCGAATAGGGAGGCCGCCGCCTTGTACTCCTTCATTTGGAACAGCGAAGCGCCCAGACGGAGGCGGATGCGTTCGATCGTGTCGGGCGGAACGGGCTTATCATTCGGCTCCGCATCGAGCGCCGCCCTCAGCGATTTCACCGCTTCTGCGTGTTCACCGCGATCCGCTTGCCATTCCCCGGTTTCGAATCGGGCATCCACGGCCAGCGAAGTTTCTGGGTACTCTTCGATCAACCGCGCGTAGCAATCCAACGCTTTGATTTCCGATTTCGTTCGGGGTATCTTCGAGCGATCAATCTCGGGGAGTTGAGTGACCGGTTCCGGCGAATTCGGCGGGAGTTTCGATGCCGCTTCCGCCGCGAGTTTCTTCAACAATTCCTTTTTGGCCGCGTCGCGGGCCGAGGCGATTTCCTCGGCGGCTAGTTCGCGGTAGGCCCACGCGGCATCGTAGTACATGCGGGCGCGGGCTTCGGAATTCGGGAGCGTCGCTTTGAATGTGGAAGCCTGACTCATCAAACCCTCGGCGGCCCCGTTCAACCCCGCTCGCCCTTGGCCTAGAACCCCCTCTGCCGCACTGCGTTTTGCGGTGTTGTTGCCAGCTTCGGCGCGGGCTTTGTTGCCGTCTTGCAGGATTTTTCGGCATTCCACAAGCAAACATTGGCCCACGCGCAACGCGGCTTCGGCCCCGAGTGGCTTGCCTTGTGTCGCCGAGCCCACTTGCTCGAAGAGGGGGCGGGCTTCCACCGGTTTGCCGGTTTCGAAGATCGCCACGGCGTGGTGATACTTCAGCAACGGCACCCAATCTTGCCGCTGCGGATCGTTCTGCATCGCGGCTTCGTACTTCGGGCGAGCCTCGGCTAACACTTTGGCCGCTTCGGCGGGGTTGTTCTGCTGGCGGTACAGTGTGGCCAAGTGCAATGCGGCCAGCGGGGCGGCGGTATGGTTGCGGGTGCCGTCGTTTTGAAGGAACGCTCGGAGATCGTTGATCGCACCGTTGGGATCTCCTTGGATCGCTTTCACTTTCGCCAATTCGAGCTTGGCTTGGCCGGCGAGCGGATCGCTCGGGTATTCTTTGGATAAACGAGCGTACACGTCTCTGGCTTTCGCCAACGTTTGGTTGCGTTCGTTGGCATCGGCGAGGTTCCCGCCCAATCGTTTCCAACAGAGTCCGAGTTTCATCAGTGCCGCCGGCGTTTCCGGAGCCTTCGGCCCGGCGGTGAAGCTTTCGAGCATCTGCGCGGCCGCGTTCAACTTCTCGCGGATTTGGTTTTCCTGGAGGGCATCGTCCGCTTTGACGGGCGCTTGTCGAATGTAGCAATCGGCGAGCAAATATGCCGCGAGTGCCACCTCGCCGCTGCGATCCGGCCCGGGGATGGCTTCGAGGGCTTTTACAGCTTCCTCAATGTTGCCGAGTTGTAGCAGGCAAATTCCGGTGCCGAGGCGAGCGTGATTCACCCGCTCGAACTCGGGATACTTCTCGGCGACATCGTGGAACTTCGTCGCGGCGGCCTCCCATCTCGGCCTCAGATCCAATGGTTTGGTGTTCTGCTTCACCAACAATTGCGCTTTGCCGTAGGCGTTCTCCGCGTGCCGGAACAACACGGCTGGAAGCAGTGTGCTCGAGGAATACAGTTTGCGGAACTGGCCGATGTTCTCATCCGATGAATCGAATTCCCCGTTGGCACCCAACGCCGCAGCGTACCGTTGCAAGAGTTCTTCGGAACGCAACGGCAACGTCCGATCATTCCACAGTTGTTTGTAGATCTGAACGCACTCCCCATAGCTTTTGGCGGCGTGCAACGAATCGGCGAGTTCGAGCAGCATTTCCGCTTTGCGGAGCTTCAAATCGGCATCGTTCTGGGCAGGGAGTTGGTTCGTTTTCGCAATCGCGGATTTCAGGGTTTCGATGGCCTGCTTCGTGCGGGCCTCTCGCTCTTGGGGTTTCGCAGGATCGGAGGCCACAGCGAGAGCGAATTGCGCTTTGCCGAGCCAGAATTGGGCCTGATCCGCCAGCCGGGGCGTTTTATCCACTAACGGTTGCAGCGTCTTGATCGCTTCTTCGTTCGACTTCTGTTGAACTTGGCAAAAGCCGATTCGCAGCGCGGCATCCGGGGCGAGGGCGTCGGCCGGGTACGCCTTCGCGAACAGTTGAAACTTGGCAAGAGCATCCGGGAATCGCCCCGCTTCGTAACTCAAGCTCGCACCGTGGAACGCGGCCCCGGCCACGTACTCCGGCAGAGCGCCTTGAGCCAACGTTCGCAAGCGTGCAAATTCCAGCGTGTTGCTCTTGAACTTGTCCGGCTGTTTCACCGATTCGATCGCCGCGAGCTTCGCCTTCTCGAATTCGGCCAACACCGCTTCGTAGTGAACGGACGCTTCGGCCGATTCGCCCCCCAAGTGCAACACGCGGCCGACGAGGTACCGGGCATGCAACCCGATAACGGGATCGGCGAACGGGGCCAATTGGTTCAACGTTCGCCCGGCATTTTTCATGTCGCCATCGAGGTAGCAGGCCAAGCCGAGGTAGTACAGGCCGAGCGGGCGAATCTTCAACTTGGTGTGTTCCGGATCCTTGGCGAACACTTCGCAAATAGTGCGGGCATCCTTCGGCTTGTTCAACCGGATCGACATCTCGGCTTTATCGCAGCGGCAGCGACCTTCCCACTCGGCATCCTTTTTGGAAATCGCCTCGCGGGCTTGCTCGAATTTGTTGCGGGCTTCCTCGAACTTGGCATCGGCCGCGGATTTGAACTTCTGGGCCTCGGCGGGATTCGCCGCGGCTTTTTCCAACTCCTTCAATCCGAGCATCCGCAATGCGGCAGCGGTGTAATAAATCGCTTCCGCACGCTCGGGCAAATCCCACGTATTGTGGAGCGCCGTCAACGATTCGGCCACCTTAGCGTAATCGGCATTAGGATCGTTGAATGCGAGAAGTGCCAAAGCGTACTTGGCCTGCTTGGCCGCGAGCGTGCTCGGGAACTTCTGAAGGATTTCTTGGTAGCGCTGCGCGGCTCCTCCCGCATCGCCGGATGCATTCGCATTGCGGGCGGCCACGAGAACGAGTTGGGCCTGCTGTTCGGGCGTTTGCGGTTGGGCGGTGGCGAATCGGCCGGCGAGTACCAACACGAAAAGCGTAATTGCAAGGCGGGCAGACAACGGCATAACCGAGTCACTCCGGGAGAGAGCGGTGGGAACCGCGAGGGTTACCCCTCGCGCGTCTCACTGTATTCTCACCGTTGCCGGTAGAATGGTCAACAACGATATTGGCGATTGCGGATTTGATTCGGAGACGATGAAAGGCGTCGCAACTCCGCGATCCAGAACTATTTTGTAGGTTGGGTCGAGCCGATACCGCGATGATTTCGTTGACGCAGGAATACGATTGGCATTCCGAGCAACGCGAGACGCGACATTCTTGCGTTTGATTGCGGCTGAAATGTTGGAGTTCCGGCTTCAGCGGGCCAACGTTGGAATGGGCACCCAAGACCGGCCGAAGCCGGAACTCCAACGATGAATCACGGCAGATCGCTGCGGCCATAGCGTGCCGGTTGGGTGGAAGGTCGCATCTCCGCGAGATTGACCGGGGCCGTATCGCTGATGCGCGAGGGCTTGGCGAAGAGCACCGGTTGCTCCGTCTGGTTCAACTTCACTTTGCCGAGGGTGAGTTCCATCTTCACTTTTTGAACCGGCCATTCGAGCACCACTTGCGTGGGCACTTGAACGAACGACCGAGGAATGCTGGCCGTTTCCATCGTTTGCACGCGGAGGATTTCCGCAATCGCCACGGTGGTGTAGTTCCCCGTGAGATCCGGGTGCTGCATCAGGTGGCGTTTCACTTGCGGCAAAGAACCTTCGCTGGTGCCGCCCGCGAATTCGGTCACGCGGCGGATGCGCTGGCCGGTGGATGTGGTGTCGTCGCAAATGAGGCGGTAGGTGCGGCTCCGTTCGTCTTTCTCGATTTGATACTGCTTGGCCGGATCGTAAGTGGTCATCCCGAGGGCTTGCAGCACCCAATCGGGTTCGAAGGGCACCGGCAAATCTTCCTGCACTCGCGGGAAATCGGTGTGCGAGCAGAACACGAAGGTCGGCTTCGGTTGCTTCACGAACAGCCAGAGTTCTTCTTTGTTCGAACCGAGATCGAGTTGATCCCCGCCGAAGGCGAGGCCGGCTTGCATCCGAAAGCTGCGGGGTTTTTGGCAAACCATCAACCCCGAGCGGAGCGTCGGCACGAACGCCTGCCCCGGCACGGTCGCTTTGACGTTCACATCGTCGTAGCGAACGGTGTTCACATACCCGGCTTGGCGGTTCAAATAACCCACGAAATCCTTGGCCGGGCGCTCTTCCAACCCGCCACCGCGCGATACCGGCGTGATCTTTTCTTCGCCTTTGCGTTTATCGAACCAGTTGCAACCGGCCGAAAGGGCGAGCGCGGCAGCGAGAATCACTCGAATCCGACGCATGGCAACCTTTCTAAAGAACAATCGATACCCACCGCGAGTACCGGCAACGGATCAACCCAAAACGCGGAACACATCGGCCTGCACGGCTTCCGCCTCCGCTTCGGTCAACTTCGGATCGATCACCTCGCACCGCTTCCCGCTCCGCGAATCCGTCAGCACCAGCACATCTTCCCCGAGCGGATTCTTCCGGGAATCTTCGAGCTTCAACTTCTTCCTCCGCACGAGCAGCAGCACGGCCACATAGCGGAAGTTGCGTTGGCTCGCCTCGGTGGTATTCGCCAAGCGGTCGAAGCACTCGAACAGTCGATCATCGTCGATCTTCGGCGTTTTGGCGAGGCCGGGATTGCGAATTCGCCCCGTCCACGAGGCAATCGCACCGGTCGGGGCGCCCGTCCAGGCACTCTCCGCGTAATCCTCACGTTCGAACCGCCCCGCACGCTCGAAGAGCGCGGCGAAGTAGCGATCCCCGGCTTTCAACTCCCGCCCGCTGGCGCTGCACTTCGAGGCCGGGCCGGGGAACGAGTATTCGGTGGAACGGATCACTTCGTTTCTGCCCCGGCGAGCAGCTTATCGAGCGCTTCCTTCACCAAGAAGCCGACCTCGGGCCCGACACCGGCATCGAACGTCCAATGGATTTTACCCTTGCCGTCCACGAGGATGAACTGCGGAAACGTTTCGACCCGGTAGGCCCGCCGCACTTCGATGCCGCCGAAGACGGGAACGGAAAACTTCAGCTCGGCCCGCTGAGTCGAGGCGTCTTCCGGTTTGCTGGCGATGGCCAACGGAACCACGGTGGCCGTTTCGCGGTAGCGTTTGGAAAGGGCTTCCGCGATGGTCAAAGCGTCTTTGGAAGTTGCGGAGTTCGCTTTGTAGAAGACCAACACCACCGGCTTCCCCTTCGCGGCGTGAAGGCGGAAGCGATTGCCGCGGAGATCGACATCTTCGGCGATGAAATCGGGAGCCGTATCGCCGAGTGCCAAGGGGGAAACGGACTTGCCGGCGGTCGCTTGCAGCCCCGTGCCGACGTACGGTACGGATCCCGCAGACAACGAATCGGCCCGGCGTTTCAGGGCGGCGACGGCCGTACGGTATCCGTGGCTGCCCTGGTGATCTTCCAAATAGCGTTGGATCTTCGAGGCCAAGGCCGTGTACTCTTTCCCCTTCGCGGGGCTACCCAAGATCGCTTCGAACTCGGCTGTCATGGCCCAAGCGGTTTCAATCTCGTTGCGGGCTTCGGAGTAGCGAGTACCCACGAATCGGTTGGCCGGTTGCACTTCGTACTTCACTTCGATCTTGCCGATCTGCTCATTGCCGAAGCGCCGCACCGTTTCCCGTTTCACGCTCGATGCCAAACCCTCGGCGGGGGAAGCGAGGAGAATTTCCGTGCTCCGCCACGCGTTGATGGCCACGTCCGGGCGATCGTAATTTTCGGAACCGCGTTGGCAACTCACTTCCCAACAGCGCCGGCCGTTCCATGTGCCGTGCGGTTTCGCATCCCAGTGGGCGATGGTGCGATTGGCTTCCCGCAGAATCCAAGGTGTACCGAGCGTGGCCCCTTCGGTAGGGGTGCGAACGAGGAAGCCGAGTTCCGCTTGCGGTAAGCCATCGGGAGTCATCGCGGGAACGGCCCGGCGCTGGGCTTTCTCGAACCGGATCGGCAGGCTGCCCGCGGGCGGATCGAGAAATTCTGGAATTCCCCGCGAATCGATCCGCACGAATTCCAATTTCGCCGAGGCGTTGGCCCCGGCTTTCTGCGGCCCTCGGCGGGCGATATTGGCCATGCCGGGGGCGAGTGCGGGATCGGCATCGCGGGTGATCACCGTGAGCAAGGCGCAGATGGCAGCAGTATCGTCCGATTCGAGAACGAAGAGGCGCACTTCGAGCGAATGGGCTTTGCGGTAAGGGTTTTCGACGCGGTTCGAGGTTTCGACCACTTCGCCGACGTAATGGAGTTCGTCCCCTTTCACGAGGCGCGGGCCGGGTACGACCTCGGCGGCCCCGGAACCGAACTGCAACAACGATACGCCCAACGCCAGCATCCGGTACTCCTCGACGACCGAACCAAACGGGGCGAAGAATACCAACTGTGGCGAATGCCGCAAGGCGAACCAAAATGAAAGGGTCCGGAATGAAACCTCGACGAAACGAGCTTCAATCCAAGACGTACGGCGAACCATCGATGTGTTCGTGGCGGATTTCGTCCACGTACTCTAGGCTGCCCTTCGAGCCGCGCCAACCTTGCTTCCCTTCCCCGGCGTACAGCGAATTCGCCGCGTTGAAGACAATGCCGGTGTGATCGCTGACGTTCTTGTACGCATGCACCACCCCCGGCGGCACGATCAGTGCGAAGGCCTCGTTCTCGCCTACGTCGCGGACTTCCTTCATCCCGAAGGTCGGAGAATCTTTGCGGGCATCCCAGAGATACACCCGGAAGACGCCCGGGCCGATGAAGCAGAAGTAATCGGCCTGCTCGACGTGCTCGTGCGGCCCGCGCGCGACGCCGGGATTGGTCATCGAGACGTACGCCATCACGGGCCGGAACTCGGGCGGGATGTCGTCGTTACGAAAGAGTTCGCAGAGCCAACCGCGCGGATCCTTGTAGAACGCCAACGGCTTCCAGAAGATATCGTGAATCGAACCCGAAACGAATCCCATAACACCCTTTCCCATGAATTACGCCGCTTGCGGCGTCGCGTGGCCAACCCGTTGTTTCTCGCAACGCCGCAAGCGGCGTAAATGGAATCATTCATCCCCGAACAGGCTGGGCCCCACCGAAGCGGCCTTTACCTTCCGCGGCTTCTCCGGCAGGTCGCCACGTTTCAAATGCTTCTCGTTGCGTATCGGTGTAGGAACTTCGTGCGGGCTTTCCAGCGTTTTCAAAACCGCCTCGGCACGCTGCAACACCGGTTCCGGCACGCCCGCCAGGCGAGCCACGTGAACGCCGTAGCTTTTGTCGGCGTTCCCCGGCCCGATCTTGTGCAGGAAGATGATCTCGTTCGGCAGTTCGCGGATCTGCACGTTGTAGTTCCGCAACCGCGGCAAACTTTCGGAAAGCTGCGCGAGTTCGTGGTAGTGCGTGGCGAAGAGCGCCCGGCAGTTCACCACGTCGTGCAGGTACTCCGTGATGGCCCACGCCAAGCTCACGCCGTCGTAAGTGCTCGTCCCCCGGCCGATTTCGTCGAGGATCACGAGGCTCTGCCGGGTGGCGTTGTTGAGGATGTTCGCCGCTTCGGTCATCTCCACCATGAAGGTCGATAAGCCCTGCCCCAACTCGTCGGACGCACCCACGCGGGTGAAAATGCGATCCGCCATGCCGACGGTCGCACTCTTCGCCGGGATGAAGCTACCGAGGTGCGACAGTAACACGAGGATGGCCGTTTGTCGAATGAACGTACTCTTCCCCGCCATGTTCGGCCCCGTGATGAGCCAGAAGGTTCCATCGGTCGCACTCATCGTAGTATCGTTCGGCACGAACGTGCCCGGCGGCAACAATTGATCGAGAACCGGATGCCGGCCATCGCGGATGTCGATCACCGGTTCTGGAACCATCTGCGGGCGAATGTAATTCCGCAACGCGGCGAGTTCCGCGAGGCCACCGAGGAAATCGACCTCGGCCAACACGTCCGCAGTTTGCAGCAAAGTGTTCGTTTCGGAAGCGAGCTTATCGCGGATTTGCAGGAAGAGTTCGGTTTCCATCGCACGGCTCTTGTCCTGCGCCGTCAGCACTTTCTCTTCGTATTCTTTCAACTGCGGGGTGATATAGCGCTTGGCGCTCTTCAACGTCCGTTCGTGCATGTAATTATCGGGCACGCGGCCTTCGTTGGCGTTCGTAATTTCGATGTAATATCCCATGACGTCGGTGAAGCCGACCTTCAGGCTGTGGATGCCGCTGCGGGTAATCTCCTCGGCTTGGTAGCGTGCGATCCAATCTTTGCCGTCGCGCGAGAGCCGCCGGAGTTCGTCGAGTTCGGCGTGGAAGCCTTCCTTGATGATGCCACCTTCCTTGATGCCGTAGGGCGGATCGTCGACGAGGGCGGAATCGAGAAGTTCCCGCAATTGCGGAACGAGTTCGAGATTGCTTTCGAGTCGTTGCAAGAGCGAGGAACGCCGGCCGGAAAGCTTGGCCTTGAGCGAGGGGAGCAACCGCAGGGTGCGGGCGATGGCACCCAAATCCTTAGGGTTGGCACGGGCCGTGGCCACGCGGGTGGTGAGGCGGTGCAAATCGGAGGTCGCTTCGAGGTGAATCCGCAAATCGCCGCGGAGGCCGTGGTTCTGCAGAAGTTCCTCCACAGCATCGTGCCGGTGAACGATCTCTTGAATGTTGTTGAGCGGGGCCAGCAGCGCGTCGTGCAGGAAGCGGGCACCCATCGGCGTGGCGGTACGGTCTATGGCGGAAAGGAGCGAACCCTCACGGAGGTTATCGCGGTGGGTACGGGTGAGTTCCAAGCTGCGGCGGGTCACTTCGTCGAGCATCAGATAATGCTCGGGCCGGTGGGGCGTGAGCCGGCGGATGTGCGCGAGGCTCGCCTTCGTCGTTTCTTTCAAATACTGAAAAAGCGCCCCGGCCGCGATCAAACAGGGTTGGGCATCGTCGAAGCCGAATCCGGAGAGCGTACTCACGTGGAAATGCTGCTTCAACAGTTCCGGCGCGGTGGTCGCGTCGAAGGTCCACATCGGCCGGGGCGAAAGCATTTTCGGGGCGCTCGGGCCGAGTAGCGGCTTCAACGATTCGATCTGTTCATCGGGCAGCAAACACTCTGCGCAACCCAACCGCGAGAACTCCTCGCCCAACTTGCTGGCGGGGCAATCGGTAGCCCGAAACGTTCCGGCGGTAATATCCGCCCAAGCGAGGCCGAAGTGATCCCCCCTGCCCTTCACCACCGCCGCGATGTAGTTTGGCCGCTTGGAATCGAGGAGTTCCTCTTCGGTGATGGTGCCTTGCGTGACGACGCGGGTGACTTCCCGCCGGATGATCTTCTTGCCTTCGTTCGGCGGTTCCATCTGCTCCGCGACCGCGACGCGATGCCCGGCGTTCAGCAACCCGCGCAAGTGATGTTCGAGCTTCGCCAGCGGGAAGCCCGCCATGGGGTGTTCTTCGCGCTTGGTAAGCGTCAGGCCTAATACCTTGTGGCAGAGTTCCGCGTCTTCATCGAACAGTTCGTAGAACTCGCCGTTCTGAAAAAAGACGATCATCCCCGGATAAGCATCTTTCGCGGCCCGGAATTGCTGCATCATCGGTGTCATTCGGATAGAATAGTCGAACTAGTCGAAAGGTAAACTTCTGAAAGCGAGGTGTTTGCGATGCCGCTGCTCGATCACTTCCGCCCGCCATTGAGCGAACATCGCCATTGGCATTCGTTTCACAATTCGTGGGCTACATATGTTTCATCGCAATTGAACGCCGTGCTTCCCGTCGGCTTTTTCGCGGAAGCGAATGTCCAGTTCGGCATTGAAATCGACGTTGCAACGATCGCCGAGCGAGGAGCTATCTGGAAATCCAAATCCGATTGGATTTCGCCGCCGCCGCAATCAAGCTTACCCGTGGAGTTGTCCGGGAGCATTGTGGAAATCGGCATCTTCAGTCGATCGGGCGGGCCGCAACTGGCCGGGGCCATCGAACTGGTCAGCCCGGCGAACAAGGATCGCCCGGCCCACCGTGATGCGCTCATTTCAAAGTGCGCCTCGTATTTGCAAGCGGGTGTCGGGTTGGTGCTGGTGGATGTGGTGACCGAACGCTCGTGGGATTTTCACCGTGACTTGCTGGCACGTTTGGGCACGGATGTTCCCGAATCCGATATGCTGGCGGCTTCGGCCTACCGGCCCGTGGAACGCGAAGGAAAGCCCGCCCTCGATGTCTGGTATGAACCGCTGAAACTCGGCCAAGCTATGCCGACTTTACCGCTGTGGCTTCGGGGCGGCAACTGCTTGCCGGTGGAACTCGAAGCGACATACGAGAGGACGTGCAGCGAACAGAGGTTGCGTCCTGTTGCAGCCTAAAATTCACGCGCCGTGTAATCTCCAATGATCACTATCAGGATCCGAATTGCAAGGAATAGAATGGCTTCCGTTCGATGATTTGGCTTCAAGTCGTTCAAGTTCTGGACGTTGATCGAAAATGCGTTTTGCAATCTTTTGATAATGGTTGATTTGCAAAGTGAATTGGTAGAGTTCCTTTGTGGTCAATGTGGAAAACAGCGAACGCATTCGTTCTTTTTCGTACCTTCGCTCGACGCCTTTCCGCTCACGTCGCAATATCGCCTTCTGTTTGAGAACAATATTTACAATCAATATCTGACTATCCAATCGCCTTTTATGTGCTTGAACTTGTTCCTCATCTACTGCGAGAAGTGCCTTCTCAAAATCTGCAAGGGAATACGGATAATTGAGCAAATTGATTGCAATGGCAATTTCCATTAGATGCTCATATGAAAAAGAAAGTGACCAACTTAAGCATTCTAGCAAAATTCACCTCATCTCCATAACGCGGCCCGAAGCATTCGATTCGTAGATCGCGCGGATCAAGTCGACGGCCTTGCGGCCCTCGCGGCCGTCCACCTTCGGCTTGCCATTTGAACGAATCGCCTGCACAAAGTCCGCGAGTTGTCGGCGGTGGCCTTCGAAACTGATCGCCTTGGGGTCGGCGGCACCGCCGCTGGCCCCGACCTTCGCAGCGAAGCGCACCTTGGTTTCGCGGTCGGCGTCGGTCTCGGGGGTGAAGTCCCATTTCACCACGTCGTCCTGTTCGATGACGGCGCTGCCCTTGTCGCCGTGGATAGCGATGGTCTTCGGGTAGCCGGGGTGAACGCTCGTGGTCGCTTGGATGACGCCGAGGGCGCCGCTTTTGAACCGCAACACGGCCACGGCGGTATCTTCCACTTCGATGCGTTCGTGGGCCAGCGTGGCGGTGAAACCGGTGACGTGCGTGACGTCACCCATCATCCAGAGCAACAGATCGACGTTATGAATGGCTTGGTTCATCAGGGCGCCGCCGCCGTCGAGGGCTTGCGTGCCCTTCCAGCCGCCTTCGTCGTAGTACGCCTGCGAGCGCCACCACTTGCAGGCAGCCTCGCCGAGGGTCAGTCGGCCGAAGCGATCGGCGTCCACAGCCTTCTTCAGGGCGACATTGGCATCGGCAAAGCGCGACGGAAAGATGGTGCAGTGCTTGACGCAGTGCTTGTTTCAGGCGTCGATGATTCGATCGCAGCGTTCCAGCGTGATTTCGAGCTGCTTCTCGACGACGACGTGCTTTCCG
>JBBQWA010000006.1:0-31936 GCA_038211045.1 Gemmatales bacterium | reverse complement strand
CGCCGCGACGGACGGGGAGAGGGGTGAATCGAAGAACCACTCTCCCCGATTTTCGCTTCGCTCAAATCGGCCCTCTCCCTCAAGGGGAGAAGACAAACCAAGGTTTGGAGTTCCGAATTCGAAGCCGGACTTTGGAACTCGAACGTCATAACATTCAGGAATGCCTTCAGAACTCGTCCTCATATTCGATTTCGGCTCGCAGTTCGCGCAGCTCATCGCCCGGCGCGTCCGCGAACTGAATGTCTTCTGCCAGATCGTTCGCCACGATCTCACCGCCGAGCGAGTGAAGGAACTCGCCCCGAAAGGCATCATCCTCTCCGGCGGCCCGGCCAGTGTGTACGATGCCAACGCCCCGCAATGCGATCCAGCCCTCTTTGACCTCGGTATCCCCGTCCTAGGCATCTGCTACGGGATGCAGCTCGCTTGCCAAGCCCTCGGCGGCAGCGTGAAAGGGGCCGACCACCGCGAATACGGCCGAGCCGCGCTGAACGTGACCAACGCCGATGCGCTGCTCCGTGGCTACCCCGCGGAAAGTACCGTATGGATGAGCCACGGCGATCAGGTACAGGCGGGAGCGGGCGGCTTTGTGACGCTGGCGGAAACCGATACCTGCCCGCTCGCCGCGGTGAAACACGAATCCCGGCCCGTGTTCGGCCTGCAATTCCACCCCGAAGTGAGCCACACACCCCACGGTGGCATCATCCTCGCCAACTTCCTCCGCGACATCTGCGGTTGCTCCGGCGATTGGAAAATGAGTGCGTTCGTCGAACGAACAATCTCCGATATCCGCGAAAAAGTGGGGAAGCGGCGCGTGATCTGCGGCCTGAGCGGCGGCGTCGATTCCGCCGTGTGCGCGGCGTTGCTGGTGAAGGCCATCGGGCCGCAACTCACCTGCATCTACGTGGACAACGGCCTGATGCGGGCGGGCGAAACCGAGATGGTGCGGCACACCTTCCGCGATTGGTTCAAGGCCGACCTGCACGCGGTGGATGCCGGGGAACGCTTCTTGAGCGAACTCGCGGGCGTTACCGATCCGCAACAGAAGCGGAAGATCATCGGCCGTGTGTTCATCGATGTTTTCAAGCACGAAGCGAAGAGCATCCCGGACGCCCATTTCCTCGCCCAAGGCACGCTTTACCCGGACGTGATCGAAAGCGGCGGCTCCGCCGACGGCCCCGCGGCCACGATCAAGCTCCACCACAACGTGGGCGGGTTGCCTGCCGAGTTGGGCTTCGAATTGATCGAACCGTTACGCGATCTTTTCAAGGATGAAGTCCGGCGGTTGGGCGTCGAACTCGGCCTGCCCGAGGAACTTGTCTGGCGGCACCCTTTCCCCGGCCCCGGTTTGGCCGTGCGAATCTTGGGAGACATCACCCCGGAGAAGCTCACGGTGCTGCGGAAGTGCGATACGATCTTCCTCGATGAGCTCCACCGCACCGGGTGGTACCGCAAGACTTCGCAGGCTTTCGCCGTGCTGTTGCCGGTGCGTTCCGTGGGAGTGATGGGCGACGGCCGCACCTATGATAACGTCGTGGCGATCCGCTGCGTGCAATCGGACGACTTCATGACCGCCGACTGGAGCCAATTGCCGCACGATTTGTTGGCCCGCGTTTCCACGGCCATCATCAATAAGGTGAAGGGTGTGAACCGCGTGGTGTACGACATCAGCAGCAAACCCCCGGCCACGATCGAATGGGAATGATCTTGCTCCCCCCGCCCCCTGGGGAGAGGGGTTGGGGGGTGAGGGGGAATTATGACCATGACCCGATCCGAAATCTGCCATGCGGACGACTTCGATACCATGGATCGCCTGCAAGTGGTACTGGCCGGATTGGGTATCGTGGCCGATGATAGCTGGCACGATTCCGAATTCGGCCTTGGCCTGACGAAGTTGCGAAAAGGCGATCAGGTACTAACCGTCTTCCGAGACGCGTGGATCGTGGACATCGCCGGGCCGGGCGATCTTGTGAACGAAGTATTGGCGGCTCTCTAACTCTTGTTGTCAGAGCCGGAAGCGTTAGCGACGAAATATGCGGTCGTCGCTAACGCTTTCGGCTCCGAAATTACTCTAACCGAAAGCCGACGGACATCGTCCGTCGGGAGGAACCCATGTCTACTCAAACTATCATCTGCGGCTTGGCCCTCGTGGTCATCGGCGCTTACGGCTACATCCAGGGCAAGGAGCGCGTCGATGTGGAGAATGCCGCGGCCCAAGGCGATTACATGGAACGAAAAGCCAAGGGTGAGGAATTATCCGAACCGAAACCGAAGAGCGTGATGACCGCACTCATCCCAGCCTTCTTCGGCGGTCTGCTGATCCTCTGCGGTCTGATCGTGGCTGCGGTGCCGAAGAGTCGCAAGCACGTGATGCACCTCGCCGCGATGGTCGGTGTGCTCGGGGCCATCGGCGGCTTCGTGCCGATCATCCGCAGCGGCGATTTCGATGTGATGAAACCTGCGATTCGCAACGGCCTGCTGATGACTGTCGTGTGCGTGGTCTTCGTGGTACTGTGCGTGAAATCGTTCATCGAGGCTCGCAAAGCTCGGACGTCGACCGTTTCACCATGATGTTTAGGCGCGAAGCGTACACGAGCGTGAAGCGCTCTCGCTCGTCTACGCCTCGCGGTTAAACAATCAGGTTTTGGGTCGGAAGGCTTTCAATACCGATTCGTTCGTCTCCAATCGTGGCCCGTCGATCAAATCGATGCAAAAGGGAATCGCGGGCATCACTGCCAGCAGGCAATCGCGGATCGCACTCGGTTTCCCCGGCAGATTCACGAGCAAACATTTCCCACGGATGCCCGCCGTCTGCCGGGAGAGGATCGCCGTGGGCACGAACTTCAACGACACACTCCGCATCAGTTCGCCGAAGCCGGGCAGGAGTTTCTCGCAGACGGCTTCGGTGGCTTCGGGGGTGACATCGCGCTTGGCCGGGCCGGTGCCGCCGGTGGTCACGATGAGGCAACAGCCTTCATCGTCGGCCAGGGCTTTGAGGATTGATTCGATGTGTTCCTGTTCATCCGGGATCAACCGGGGTACGGCTTCCCATTCGCATGCCAGCATCTCATGCAGTACCGCTTGAATGGCCGGGCCGCTTTTGTCTTCGTACACGCCTTGGCTGGCACGATCCGAAACCGTGACGATGCCGATGCGGATGCTCATTGGATGGCCCATTCCCTGAAAAAATGATCCTTTAACCACGGAGACACGGAGGCACGGAGAAATCGACCAAACAACAATCTAGAAATCATCTCCGTGCCTCCGTGTCTCCGTGGTGAGTTTATTCACCGCCGGAACACTGGAAACATATCTTAATCCGCAATCCGTTCATTCCCAATAGTCCACTATGAAACCGTTCACCTTTCATTCCGCCGGGTCGCTGATCTTCGGTTGCCATGCCGTGGCCCAACTCGAAGAGGTCGCCGGGCGTTTGAAGGCGAAGCGCGTTCTGATCATCACCGATACCACGCTTGTTCGAGTGGGCATCGTTGCCAAGGCGCTCGCCCCGTTGCAAGCCGCGGGTTGCACGGTCGAGGTCTTCGACGGCATTACGCCCGAACCGCCATTGGAATGCATCCGGGCCGCAGCAACTGCGGCGAAAGCCTTCCGCCCAGATCTACTCGTCGGCCTCGGCGGTGGAAGCAACATGGATGCGGCCAAGCTCGTGGCGATCCTCCTCGCCCACGGCGGCGACGCCCTCGATTGGGTCGGCGACAGCCGCATTCCCGGCCCGGTCTTTCCGCTGGTGTGCATCCCCACCACCGCCGGTACCGGTTCGGAAGTCTCGGCCGCAGCCGTGTTCACCGATACCACCCGGAAGATGAAGGTGAGTACGCTTTCGCCTTACTTGCGGCCCGCGTATGCCATCGTCGATCCGCTGCTCACCGTGGGTTGCCCGAAGCAGGTGACCGCCGACTCCGGCATCGATGCATTGACGCACGCCATTGAAGCCTACACTGCTGTGGATCAGGACGAGTTCCTGAACCGTGCGGGCGGCGCGACCGTGTACCAAGGGAAGAACCCCATGGCGGACGCCATGGCCATGCAAACCGTGCGGCTCGTGGGGAAGTTCCTGAAGCGTGCGGTGGACGACGGCAGCGACCTCGAAGCACGAATGGGCATGGCCCTCGCCGCAACGTATGGCGGTTTGGCCTTCGCCAATGCCGGAGTGGCCCTCGTTCACGCGATGGAATACCCGGTGGGTGGTGCCGTGCACGTTTCGCACGGGGCCGGCAACGGGTTGTTGCTTCCGTTCGTGATGCGATACAACGTGAGTGTGCGAAGCGAAGCCTACGCCGAACTCGGCAAGGAATGGGGCTTGAGTGGAGCCGAAGAGTTCATCGCAGCGATTGAGCAATTGAAAAAAGAGATCGGCATTCCCCTTCGGCTCCGCGATCTCGGCGTGACCGAAGACATGCTCCCCGGCTTCGCCGAGAAGGCATTTGCGATTCAACGCCTGATGCGGGTGAACCCGCGTTTCCCCAACAACGCCGGGGAAATCCTCGGCATCTACCGCGCGGCTTTGTAACGTACCCTCGCGGAAATCTTTGAACTTAAGGAGCAATATGCCGGGGAACCATCGTGTACTAATCGTGGGTGGCGGCTTCGCCGGGATAGCCTGCGCGGCTGGCTTGGGAAGTACACCCACCGAAGTGACGCTCATCGATCGGCGAAACTTCCACTTATTCCAACCGCTGCTTTACCAAGTGGCCACCGGCGGATTATCCCCCGCGAACATCGCCGCACCGTTGCGTTCCATCGTGAAACGGTTGCGCAACGTTCGCACCATTCAAGGGGAAGTTTCGGGCTTCGATATGGCCGCAAACGAAGCGCTGTTGAAAGACGGCGCCCGCGTTCCGTTCGATTCCCTCGTACTCGCCACCGGGAGTACGCACCATTACTTCGGCAAGGATGCGGAGTGGGGGCCGCACGCTCCGGGGTTGAAAACTATCGAAGACGCCACGGCTATCCGCTCGAAGATTCTCTCCGCGTTCGAGCGGGCCGAGCGCGATCCCGAGATCGCCAACCGCGCCCGTTACCTTACGTTTGTGGTCGTCGGCGGTGGGCCGACGGGAGTAGAAATGGCCGGGAGTATCGCGGAGCTCGCGCACCAAACCTTGAGGCGGGATTTCCGCACCATCGATCCCGCCAGTGCGCGGATCATCCTAGTTGAGAACAGCGAACGGGTGCTGCAAATGTTTCCGGATCGCCTCTCGGATAAGGGGATGTACTACCTGCGCCAGCTCGGCGTCGAACTCATGTTGAACCATCAGGTGGTGGGAATCACCGCCGATTCCGTGGTGGTCGATCATGCCGAGGTGAAGCATACCATCGCCACGGAAACCGTGGTGTGGGCGGCCGGTGTAAAAGCGTCTGCGTTGGGGAAGATCCTCGCGGAGAGCCTCGGCGGCATCGAAATCGATAAGGGCGGCCGCGTAACGGTGAACCCCGATTGCACGGTGGGCAACCGCCCAGATGTGTACGCGCTCGGCGACATCATGAGTATGAAAGGCAAGGATGGGAAGCCTCTGCCGGGCGTCGCCCCGGTGGCGATCCAACAGGGGCAGTACGTGGCGGAAGCGATCAAGCGGAGGGTGAAGAACGAAACGGCCCAAGGGCCGTTTCAGTATTGGGATAAGGGAACGATGGCGACCATCGGCCGTTCGCGGGCGGTGGCCATGAGTATGGGCTTGCAGTTCACGGGCGGGCTGGCGTGGTTGATGTGGCTGTTCATCCACATCATGTACCTCGCAAGGTTCGAGAACCGCGTACTCGTGCTCGTGCAGTGGGGGTGGAATTACGTTTCGCGGAATCGCACGGCCCGCTTGATTACCAATTCGGATCACAGCGGGGCCGCCGGTTCGCCGTTGCTTCCGGTTACTTCTTCAAAACCATAATCTCGACTTTGCGGAAGTCGACGGGGTGGCTTTCCGATTGCAACGAGATCGTGCCACCGGTGAGGAGTAAGTCTTTTTCGTCTTTGATGAGCTTCTTGGCGTTGGCGTCTTTCGGGTCGTACTGGGGGCTTTCGTATTCCATCACCTGTTCGCCGTTGACGAAGTGTTTGATGACTCCGCTGCCGTTCACTTCGACTTCGACCGTGACCCAATCTTCGCCGTGGAACGTTTTCGATTTCGAGCTGGTGCAGTGCGTGGTGAAGAGTTTCTTATCGATGACGACGTTCGTACCGGGGGAGCACATATTGGCGGTGGTGCGGGGATCTTTGCCGTTGCCGCCGAGGAGTTGCACTTCGATGGAAACCGGGAAGTCTTGATCCTTGGCCATCGTTTTCGGGCCTTGGCCGTGGATCATGATGCCGGAGTTGCGGGTAGCCCAACCGGGGCCGCCGGGGCATTGGTCGCCGACGAAGCGGTACTCGACGCGAACCTTGTAGTGCGAGTAGCTACCGGAGTGGAAGAGGTGGCCGAACTTCTGATCGAACTTTTCGTACTTATCGTATCGCACCTTCAAAAGGCCATCTTCGACGCGGAAGGTGTTGCCGAAGTTTTCGCCCGCATCATAGGTGCGGATTTTGGGCGTCCAACCGATGAGGTCTTTTCCGTTGAAGAGGGGCACCCATTCCGGTTCGGCCGCCGTAGCGGTGCTTGCCAAACTGGCGAATGCGATCAGGGAGAGCAAACGGTTCATGGGGAACTCCGGAGGGAATCAGAAGTACGCAGATTCACGATACGCACCGGGACGCCCGCGGTACTCACCAACCCCGAAAAAAAAGAATCGACCCAGCCGCGTTCCGCCGCTTCGGGCCAAGGCGTACCGGCGGGAATCTCGATCGATTTCAACAGCACGAGTTCCTTCGCCCCCATTTCTTGCGCGAAGCGCAAGGCCAAGGAATCGCTGGTCACGTTCCACGAATGCGGCATGCTCCACGCGAGTTCGCGGAAGAACGGGTACGGATCGAAGACGTCGGTTTCCGTAATCGCGGAGAGGAACTCGGCACCCAGCGTGAGCGATTGAATCGCCAGCCAATGCGAACGTTCTTCCCCCAATTGGTGGATCGAATCTAGAGAACGGATCGCCTCGGCGAAGGGGCCGCCGCCGGGAAACAGCAGCACGGGTTGCCCTTGGGCCGCGATCCAGGCGTTGAGCCGCGGCTTCAACTCCGGCCAATCGAACAGGCTACCGCCGACTTTCGCCACGATCATTTTTGTTCCTCGGATGCGAGAACCGCCACGGCGTAGGCCGGGGCACACGCGGAGAGTATCGGCCCCAATCGTTCGCCGAGCGAAATCCGTTTCGCAGGGTGATCCGGGAACGCCGCGGCGAATGCTTTGAGAGCCAGCCACTCCCCGGCCCCAGAAACTACAACGGTTTGAATGTCGATCCCCCGTTGCGAACCGAGCACGACCTCGCGGATCGCGCTTGCGAGTTGTTCTACTTGGCGGGCGTGGATGCGCGTGACCCGGTGGATGAGGAAATCTTCGGAGAGAGTTTCGGTATCACCGCCGTACATTCGGGCCAAGCGGGCGAGGCTGAATTCCCAAGTCGCCGGCCTGCCATCGGCGGTATCGGTTTCGTCGGGGGTTTCGGGAATCAATCCCAGCAAGATGTTCACATCGCGGATCTCGGCGAAGAACTCGGCACACACCTTCGCCGAATCCACCGCACAAATCGGCGTGCGCTTCACCCCCGTGTACACGAGTTCCGAGGTTTGCAATCGTTCCATATCGGTGTGGCCCGATGGGGAAGGTACACCGCAATCAAGGAGTACAATGTCGGTGGTGGTGGTGCCGATATCGAGGAGCAACGCATCCCCGATGGGGGCCTCACGCCCGGCGAACGTGGCCAACGCGTGCCAGTTGGCCGCAGCGATTCGCAACGGTTCTTCCAAAGCGAGTTCGACACTTGCGAACGTACCCGCGGTACTCCAAACCTTAGCCCGAAGCGTGCTCGGCAACGCTTTCAAAATGAACGTCACGCCTTCGCGCTTCGTGGCGAAGCAATCGCACAACTCGCCCGTCATGGTCACGGCCAGTTCCGTCGATTCCGGAAAATCCGCGATCAACTCGGCGAGAGCGGCCGGGAGTTTGTCCGGTTGTTTCCAGAGGGGGAAGGGCATCGAGGTGGCCCGGCCGGCGGATGTGGCCGCCTTCAGGTTCGCCCCGCCGATGTCCAGCCCTAAAACAATCTTCGGCATAGCACAGACTCTCGCGGCAGTTAAACGAATCTGCGATTGATGGTTCTTGTAACCACGGAGGCACGGAGACACGGAGGACAATTAACACAGAGCAACCTAAATGAGATTCTCAAATCCGGACTACTCCGTGTCACCGTGTCTCCGTGGTTAGTATTTCAATATTCAGCAATACGGATATCAAACGCATGGCCCGCTATTCGATCGGCATCGACCTCGGCACGACCAACATCGCCCTTGCATTCGTCGATCTGCAGGCGAAGGCCAAGGGGGGGCCGAAGGTGCAAACATTCCCGGTTCCGCAACTCGTCGGCCCCGGCCAAATCGGCGAACAACCCCTGCTCCCTTCGTTCTTGTATATGCCCGGCCCACACGACTTGCCCGCCGGGGCCACCGCCTTGCCATGGGATTCCTCGGCAACGGACGCGGTCGGTCAGTTCGCCCGCAGCCACGGCGCGAAGATTCCCGGCCGGTTGGTTTCCTCGGCGAAATCGTGGCTCTGCCATCCGGGGGTCGATCGTACCGCACCCCTTTTGCCTTGGGCCGCACCGCCGGAGGTGAGCCGGCTTTCGCCGCTGGCCGTCTCCGCGAAGTACCTGCAACACTTGGTGAAGGCGTGGAATTCCCGGCCGGGTCGCTCGCCGGACGATCATTTGGAACAGTGCCCCGTCGTTCTGACAGTTCCCGCATCGTTCGACGACATCGCCCGCAATCTCACGGCGGATGCCGCGAAGCAAGCCGGTTTGAAAGACGTCACCCTCGTGGAGGAACCGCAAGCGGCGTTCTACTGTTGGCTCGGCATGCACCCCGGCAACGAAGCGTCGAAACTTTCGCCGGGGATGCGCTGCGCCGTGGTCGATATCGGCGGCGGAACCAGCGATTTCACCCTGATCCGGGCCGTGGAAGAAAAAGGGGAACTCGCCTTCGTGCGCGATGCCGTGGGGGATCACTTGCTCCTCGGCGGCGACAACATGGATCTCGCCTTGGCGAAATCGGTGGAAGCGAAGCTCTCCGCCAAGCTCGATGCGGCACAATTCGGGGCGCTCGTGCAGGCTTGCCGACAGGCCAAGGAAGTGCTGCTCGGGCCGAAGCCCCCGGCGGAACACACTGTGACGGTTGCTGGCAAAGGGCGTTCCGTGATCGGCGGTTCGGTGAGCGCCACCATCACGGCAGCGGATGTGACGATGGCGATCTTCGAGGGTTTTTTCCCGACGGTACCGTACGATTCCGAACCATTGAAAGCGGGGCGTTCCGGGTTGCAGGAGATGGGGCTACCTTACGTCGCCGATGCGGCGATCACTAAACACCTCGCCGGGTTCTTGCGAAAGCAACTCCCCGAGGGCACGGCTCCGGATGCGATCCTCTTCAACGGTGGCGTCTTTCAACCGGCGGCCTTACGCGAACGATTGATCGAGACGATGAAGCCGTGGTACGGTGCGAATTGGGAGCCGGTGATACTCACGAACCCTTCGCTCGATTTGGCCGTGGCTTGGGGTGCCGCGTATTACGGCTGGCTGAAACAAACCGGTGGCCGTCGCATCGGCGGCGGTGCGGCGCGGTCGTATTACATCGGCGTCGATGCCGCAGATGCATACTCCCCCTCTCCCCCGGCGGGAGAGGGGAGTCGGCAAAAGACCCGAGTTGTGTGTGTCGTGCCGCGGGGATTGCAGGAAGGCGAAGAAATCGCCTTGAAGCAGCCCGAACTCGAGCTTGCCCTCGGCGAGCCGGTGCTGTTCCCGCTGTATTCGTCCACCGTGCGGTTCCACGATCGTGCGGGCGACGTTTTGAATATTCAACCCGAGCAGTTGCTCGAACTCCCGCCGTTGCACACGATCCTCCGCGGCGGCAAACGGGCCGGGGCCAAGCGCGTTCCCGTCACCCTCGCCGCACGTTCCACCGAGATCGGCACGCTCGAACTTTCATGCGTTACTAAGGATAACAACCGTTGGAAGCTGGAGTTCAACGTCCGCGATGTGGTGAAGGAACGCCGGGCGGCTTCGGATGATTCTGTCGAGCCGACGATTGTCGATGTGTTCCCCGAAGAGAAGCTGCAATCGGCGGGCGAATTGATCCGGGCCTGTTATTCCGGGGGTGCCGTGACGCCGCAGGAACTCACGAAGCGTTTGGAAGTGGCCCTCGAAGCGGGGCGGAACGATTGGCCCGCCGGGTTGTGCCGAAGGCTATGGGATTATCTCGTCGAGGTGGCCGAACAGCGGACGAAATCCCCGGCTCACCTTTCTCGCTGGTACAACCTCGCCGGGTTCAGCCTTCGCCCCGGCTTCGGCGACCCCATCGATCGATACCGTGTGGAAGCGTTGTGGAAGATCATCACGGCGACCGCCTCCGGGGCGGTCAGCGGCGGGAACAAGTTGGTGGTGCCCGAAGGCGGAGCCGATTACTGGATCCTTTGGCGACGCGTTTCGGGCGGCCTCAACGGAGCCTTGCAACTGGCACTGTTCGCACGGTTGAAGATGGCACTCCTACCCGCGAAAGGGAAGCCGGCACCGAAACCGAGTTCGAACGAACTGACGGAAATGTGGCGGGCCGCCGCGAGTTTGGAACGCCTCGATTCCAAATCGAAAGAAATGCTCGGCGACTTCCTCTTAAAGATGATCGAACGCCCGCAAGTTCCCAACTTCCTGTTTTGGAGCCTCACTCGCCTCGGCAGCCGGGTATTACTTTACGGGCCGTTGAACTCGCTGATTCACCCCCAGATCGTCGAACGCTGGTTGGAGAAACTGATCGACTTCAAACCGGCGAACGAAAACGATCGGCTCGGTTGGGCGTTTTGCTTGGCCCAACTGACCCGCCGCAGCGGGCTGCGCGGCGTCGATGTTTCCGAAGAGCACCGAAGCGGGGTGTTGGAAATCCTAAACGCGATGACCGTTCCCCCGGCTTGGCTGCGGATGCTCCACGAGACCGTCGATTCCGCAGGCGACGACGCCACCCGGATGTTCGGTGATTCGCTGCCTATCGGTTTGCGATTGGCGTGATCGCACCCCGACTCCATCCGGAATCACCCGCGGGTTGCATAAACTAGCCGAGTCCCCTTCCCACCTTGGAGCTTCTCCATGTTCACCCGCCGATTGTTCCTTCTCACTGCCGCGCTTCTCGCCGCCGGCACCGCCCGAGCCGCACTGAAACCCCACGAACTCTTCACCGACAACATGGTGCTCCAGCGCGACCGCGAAGCCCCCGTTTGGGGAACCGCCACGCCCGGCAGCGAAATCGCCGTCGAACTCGATGCCTTGGGAGGCCGGATCTTCAAAGCCACGGCGGGTGCCGATGGCAAATGGATGGTCAAGCTGCCAGCCTCCAAAGCCAGCACCAAGAACGAACTCACAATCAAAGGCGACGGCAAAACCATCACCTACAAGAACGTCGCCGTCGGCGACGTCTTCATCTGCTCCGGCCAGTCCAACATGGAATGGCGGCTCTCGCAACTGCCGAAGGACGAACAGGGCAAGAAGGTGGCCGCGGCGGCCACAAACGAGAACATTCGCCTCTTCCACGTAGGCAACAAAACTTCGCTGGTGCCGTTGAACAACCTGCCCGCACCAACGAAGACCGACCACACTTGGCTGCCGTGTACGCCCGAGAACGTGATCAACTTCTCGGCGGTCGCGTACTTCTTCGGCCGCGACGTGGCCAAGAGCCAGAACGTTCCGGTCGGCCTCATCAGCACCAATTGGGGCGGCACGATCTGCGAAGCGTGGGCCAGCGAAGAAGGTTTGAAGGCCGTGCCCAGCTTGAACTACTTCCTCGATAAGGTCGAAGCGTTGAAGAAGGTGGATCCCGCAGCGGCGCAGAAAGCATACGAAGCCTCGCTCGATAAGTGGAAGGCCGCTGCCGCCGAAGCGAAGGCGGCCAACAAACCGGTGCCCAAGGAACCGGCCAAGCCGGGTAATCTCGGGCCGAACAATCCTTGCGTTCTCTTCAACGGCATGATCCAACCGCTGCTGCCGTTCGCCATCAAGGGGGCCATCTGGTACCAAGGCGAATCGAACGGTACCCGTGCCCAAGAATACCGCACGCTGTTCCCCGCGATGATCACCGATTGGCGGAAGAAATGGGGCTACGATTTCCCGTTCTTCGCCGTGCAACTCGCCCCGTTCCGCGCCGACGGTTCCGAGAAGGTGAGCTATGCCGAACTGCGGGACGCCCAGTTCCACGCCACGCAGAAGCTGAAAGATGTTGGCATCGCCGTGATTACCGATGCCGGGGATGAAACCGATATCCACCCGCAGAGGAAGGAACCGGCCGGCGCCCGACTGGCACTCGCGGCTCGCGCCATCGCCTACGGCGAGATGATCGAGTTCAGCGGCCCGCAGTACAAGGAACAGAAGGTCGAAGGGGATAAGGTAGTCCTAAGCTTCACGCACTTGGGTGGCGGTTTGGAAGCTAAGGGCGAAGCACTTGCGGGCTTCACGCTCTGCGGCGAAGACCGCGTGTTCCACCCAGCCAAGGCCATGATTACGGGGGACACCGTCGTTCTGACTTCAGATAAGGTGACGAAGCCGGTGGCCGCCCGCTTTGGTTGGGTGAATTTTGCCAAGCCGGAGTTGAACTTCTTCAACAAGACCGGCTTGCCTGCCGTGCCGTTCCGGACGGACGACTTCCCGCCGACGACGCAGGATTCGCCGATGCCAAAGAAGTAATGGTTTTGCGAGCGGGGCACCCATTGCAATTGGGATGGTTGCCCCAATTGCGCAACTCATATCGGAGATAGACGTATGAAAGTCGGAATCGTCGGTTGCGGGCTGGTCGGTTCGACCGCCGCGTACGCAATGGTGATGCGCGGCGTCGGCCGCGAGATCGTTCTCGTCGATAAGAACGAGGCCCGTGCGGCCGCGGAGGCGGACGACCTCCGCCACGCCGTGCCGTTCGCACATGCGCTCGAAGTTCGAGCCGGCGGCTACGCTGACCTCGCCGGGTGTTGTGCCGTCGTGGTGTGCGCCGGGGTCGGCCAAAAACCGGGCGAATCCCGCCTTCAATTGCTGCAACGTAATGCCGCCGTGTTCCGCGAAGTGATTCCGTCGATCCTCGCGCACGCGCCGAACGCGGTCCTCGTCGTGGCGACGAACCCAGTTGATGTGATGACCCACCTCGCCGCCAAGTTCGCGGCAGAGGCCGGGATTCTCGCCGGCCGGGTTTTCGGTTCCGGCACCACCTTGGATACCGCCCGTTTCCGCACTCTCCTCGGTAAGCACTGCGGTGTTGATTCGCACCACGTCCACGGCCACGTGATCGGCGAACATGGGGATTCCGAAGTGCTCACGTGGTCGCTCGCCACCGTCGGCGGGATGCCATTGGAGGCCTTCGCTCGGTTGCGGGGTGTCGAACTCACCGAAAGCATTCGCAACGACATCGATCAAAAGGTTCGGCGCGCGGCATACACGATCATCGCCGGCAAGGGTGCGACATACTACGGAATCGGCTGCGCACTCGCACGAATCGTCGAAGCGGTTCTCCTCGATCAACGTTCGATTCTCACCGTCTGCTCGCCGACCGCGAACGTGGCCGGCGTCTCCGATGTGACGGTCGCGCTTCCCCGGCTCGTCGGCGGCTCCGGTGTGATCGAGACGTTCCCGTTGCCATTGACCGAGCTGGAAGAAACGCAACTCCGGCACAGCGCCGGTGTGATTCGGCAAGCACTCGACGAACTCGAAGGGTAAGCTTGAACGGATACTGAAACAGGCTTTGAGCCTGCTACTCGAGGGAGGAAATTTGAGAATGGCTCTGCAACGTGGCGAAATGCCGAATGTGCTGGTGACCGATTTCGACGGAACGATGACGCGCCACGACTTTTACAAGCGCGTGCTGGAATCTCTGTTGCCCCCCGATACGCCCGACTTTTGGGCAGAATACCGTTCGGGCGCGATCACGCACTTTGAAGGACTCAGGCGATATTTCGCTTCCATCCGGGCGAGTGAAGCCGAAGTTTTGGCAGTGGTCGATCGCATGGAATTGGATTCGCAACTGCCCCGGGCGGTTTCCGAACTGCGGGCCGCGGGCTGGGATGTTGTCGTGACATCCGCCGGTTGCGAATGGTACATCCGCCGGTTACTCGGTGCTGCCGGCGTGGAGTTGGAAGTGCATTCCAACCCGGGGAGGTTTGTGGCTGGGCAGGGATTGCTCCTCGAAATGCCGATCGGATCACCGTACTTGTCGCCGACGTTGGGTGTGAACAAAATGGAAGTCGTCCGGCGTTTCATCGCCGCCGGGAAGCGGGTGGCATTCGCTGGCGATGGCTTCCCCGATGCGGATCCCGCCCGGCTCGTTCCGTCGAATCTGAGGTTTGCCAAGGGTGATCTCGCCGAGGTGCTGACACGCGAAGGGCTGGAATTTCAACCGTTCGATGCGTGGTTCGAAATCGCCCACTCGCTACTCCAGTATCCGGAAATGACCGCGGAGCAGAAAAAGGTATTGGGCGAGGCCAAAGCCGCGCTGTCCAAAGAGTGAGTGGAACCGCCGCATTGGAAGCATTGTTCCGCTATACTTTGCCCGGGTTCGCGGCAACCTCTCCCCCTGAGCGACGGGGCTGCGTTCTGCCCGCACTTGGAGTACTAAACAACCGTGAATCCCGAATTCCTCCGAGAAGCGATCCGGCTTTCCCTCGAAAAGATGCTGGCCAACGAAGGCGGCCCGTTCGGTGCCGTGATCGTGAAGAACGGCGAGATCGTTGGCCGCGGGTGGAACCGCGTCACTTCCACGAACGATCCCACCGCCCACGCGGAAGTGACCGCCATCCGCGACGCCTGCACGAATTTGAAATCCTTCTCGCTCGCCGATTGCGAAATCTACACCAGTTGCGAACCCTGCCCGCTCTGCCTCGCGGCCATTTACTGGGCACGCATCACCGGCATCTTCTACGGCAACACCTGCGGCGATGCCGCCGCCATCGGCTTCGATGATGCCAACTTCTACAAAGAACTTTCCTTGCCCATCGCGGAGCGATCCGTTCCCATGGTGCAAGCGTTGCGGGACGAAGCGAACGTCGCATTTCAAGTATGGGCGAAAAAGGAAGACCGCAACAACTACTGACGCGGCCGGTAGCAGAAGTCGCCAGTCTTCCGGCTGAACTGGTTCCGGAAGTCTGGCAACTTCCGCTACGCCGAATCGAAAGCGGCTCTCAATCGACGGTTATTCCGCCGAAGAGAGTTCCGCGAAGATCTGAGCCGCCGCCAATTCGAACCCCGGCAGAACGGTGCCACCATCGAGAACCCCGGTGGCGTCAACGGTGGTGGATTCCTCCACCGAGGTATATACCCGCACCGTGCGGGTTGTCGGATCGACCAGCCACACTAGGCTCGCCCCGGAATCGAAGTAGTTCTCCAGCTTCTCTTCCATCTCGCGTTTCGTGTTGCTTTCGCTCAACACGTCGACCGCCAGATCGGGATGGAGATCGGGGATGGGAACATCGGGGAGTCGTCGATCCGGGGTTTGGCTCCAACTGACGAATGACACATCGGGGATACGAACCAAACCGAGGGCGAGTCGCATCATCCCCGCCTCCCCGGCGACGAACCCGAGCTTGTGTTGACGTAAGAACAGTTTGAACGCTGTCGAAATTTCCACGGCGATTGCGGATTCCTTAAGCCCCATGACCTTCTCCAGAAGTACGCCATCGACGAGTTCGTAAAGCCTCCGGGTGGTGTTCCGCAATTCGTCCACATCCTCTTCGGTCGCGGGGAAACGATCCAAACGAATACGCTTCGCGGGCATGGGCCCGTAACGGTGAAACAGTTCGGCGAGTGTTGGCGGTTTCAGCGTTTCGGCAACCATCGGATCGTCCTCCCAACGGGCTATTGTACCGCTTCACCTTCGGCGGGCTTCGTTTCGGGCGCGGCCGCCAAGGCCTTCTGAACCGCTTCTAACAGTTTCTCGGTGGCGAAGGGCTTGCGGATGTATTCCACCACACCGAGGTACTCCGCGTACGCTTTGTGGCGGCTTCCCTCATTCGCGGTGATCATGATGAACGGCGGGGCATCCGCTTTGCCCTTGAAGTGCTCGAGCACCGGGTAGCCGCCCATCCGCGGCATCATCATGTCGAGGATCACGAGATCGGGCCGGGCGTTGTAGATCGTGTTTTTCCCCGTAGCGCCATCGTGGGCGTGGATCACCCGGAAGCCTTGGCGTTCCAGAAGCACCCGCAACCCGTCGACCAACTCGCGGTCGTCGTCGCAGATCAGTACGGTCTTTTGTTCAGGCATGATGTGTATTCCTCGGCGGGCGGAAGAACGAGAACGCTCTCCCGTCATCATAGGGTATCATCCGGCCGCGTTACTCACAAGTTGGCGGGCTTGGATACCAACCGGCTCACGAGCACCGCCGCCGCCAGCAAACCGGCCGAGAGGTAGAACGCCCCGTTCAGGTTCCCCGTGGCATCCTCGATGAAGCCGGCGATCTGCGGGATGAAGAATGCGATGCCCCAGCCGAGGAACACCAAACCGTAATTCAAACCGAGGTTCTTGGAACCGAAGAAGTCGGCCGTCCACGCTGGCATGAGCGAGAGGGTGCCGCCGTATTGCCAATAGACGATCCCGACCATGAGGAACAGCAGGAACACATGGCGTTCTGCCATCACGGTGGGCAGCGCGACGAGGCAAAGGATCGAAGCGATGCCGTTCAAGGCGAAGGCGTTCCGCCGGCCCACGCGATCCGAATAGAAGCCGGTACCGATGCGGCCAGATGCGTTCACCAATCCGCCGTAGGATGCGAGAATCCAGCCGTTGACCACGAGAAACGCGACGCTCGAAGCCGTTTCCTTGAGGATGGGTGCGGCGTTGGCAATCACCAGCAACCCCGCTTGGGCCGAGCCGATGAACATGAAGAGCAGTGCGAAATACTGCGGCGTGGCGAGCATCTGTTTCGCCGTGGCCTGCACTGCGGCGGGGGCCGCAGTGTTCGCGGGAACCGAACCCGCGGGAACGTAACCAGATGGCGGCTTCCGGAGCACTTGCGCCGCCGCGACGATCACCACCGCAAACAACCCGCCCAACCCGATCAAGCTACCGCTCAACCCATGTACGGCGATGAGGCTCTTGGCCAGCGGCGCGATGTACAACGCCGCGGCCCCGTAGCCGCCGACGACCAAACCGACGATCAACCCCCGCCGCTTCGGGCCGAACCACGCGACCGCCGCCGGAGTCGCCGCGGCGTAGCCGAGGCCCATGCCGAGGCCACCCAATACGCCGTAACCGAGGATCAACCCGAGGTAACTTTGCATCCACCCGGCGAGGGCGCAGCCGGAACCCAATAACACCCCGGAGAGCGTACAACCGAGCCTCGGCCCGTACCGATCTTGCAGTTTGCCACCGGGGATCATCGAAAGGGCGAAGGTGAACCCGCAGACGGAATACGCCCAAGTCGCTTGGGCTTTGGAAAGGAAATGCCAACCCGCATTGATGCCCTCCATCGGCTCGCCCGCCGGCCCGGCGATGAGTGCGGACTTCCACACGCTCCACGCGTAGAGAATGCCTAGGCACAGATTGATGGCGATACCCGCGCCGACCACGGCGAAGGCCCGAAACGGGGGAGCGTTCATGTGGGTGAAGATATGGAATGTGCACTCAGCACCGAATACTCTTGGCGGCCCTTTTTCCGCAGCTTGGTTCCGCTCGCCACTTCCTGCGGAGGGCACATCGGCGTGCGGATTTTTAGAATCGCCCCGGTGCCGGGGGTGATAACCGATCCCCCAGACCCCCGTGTTGACCATGCCCTTCCGCGAACCCACCCCGTGCGTTCATGTAGGCGGTGCGGTGCGCCGCGCGGCGTTCCGCACCTTCTGCACGGCCGGCAACAACAACCCCACCAGCAACGTGAGAGCGCGGGGGAGCATGGTGTCCATCGTACCGCAGCGACCAAGAGATTACTCGCCCACGAATCGCCCAATCCCGCGTTTCCATTAGTGAGAGTTCGATGATTATTCCATTGATCCACTTCCACGGAGGCTACGGATCCGGCAAAAATTTCTGGCGGTTGTCCTTCCACCCGCCGAAACCTTCGGTTTCGACATACCCCAGCATCATTCCAATGGGAATTTGAACCCATTTGTGCCCCCGTACCCAGAGCACAAACCCCCATCCAAAGATCGAAAGCTTCCACCCTGTTGGCAATGCTTTACGGCAGATGCGTCGCTCAAGCCGACTTTTGTGCCCTCAGTTCCGCCCACCTACCCCTCCCCAGGCACAATCGCATCGACTGTCGAGGAATTCGACGGCAAATCATGAAATATCGACAAATTACGAAAGCCACCCGCCCCCATGAAGGGCAAGGTCGTCGGTCGAGCGGAGCCAGAACGGCTGGGGGAGCGCCAGAAAAATTTGCCAGACCCACGTTGCCACCGCAGCAAAATGTTCGCCTGCGAGAATGGCGACTTCTGAGTGACTTCCAGACCTCGCGGCGTCATCTGGATTCGGCATCCATGAAACAGTCCCGTGTGTATCCCCACCCGCAAAAAATGCCGGCGGATGAATCCGCCGGCTTTGGTTTGTTGGTTACTTTAAATGCAGCGTTTAGTATTGCTGCTGCGTGATGCGCACTTCGGCTTCTTGGTGCATCTTGAAACCGGTACCGGCCGGGATCAAGTGGCCGAGGATCACGTTTTCCTTCAGCCCGACGAGTTCGTCCACCTTGCTGGCCAGGGCCGCTTCAGTGAGCACCTTCGTGGTTTCTTGGAACGATGCGGCGCTGATGAAGCTATCCGATTGCACGGCCGCCTTGGTGATCCCCAAGAGTTGCACTTCGCAACTCGCGGGCGTCGGCGTGGTGAACGACGGGAGCTTCTTCTTGCCGCCCAGCGCTTGCAGCGTGGCGCGTTCTTCTTCGAACGCTTCGCGGGTGACGATTTCGCCTTCGCGGAACATTTGCGATTCGCCGGGGTTGTTGATCTTCACGCACTCTTCCACCAAACGCCGGTTCAACTCTTGGAAGGTGAACTTATCCATCACGATGCCGGGGAGCAACTGGATGTTGTCGCCGGTGGTGGTCACTTTCACCTTGCGGAGCATCTGCGAGCAGATGATTTCGATGTGCTTGTCGTCGATGTCCACGCGTTGGGCGCGGTACACGGCTTGCACTTCGCGGACCATGTATTCCTGCACGGCTTCTTGGCCTTTAATGGCGAGGATGTCGTGCGGAACGAGCGGGCCTTGCACGAGCGGATCGCCGGCCTTCACGTATTCGCCGGTGTGAACCCGATAAGCGGTACCCGCGGGCACTTGGTGTTCGCGGGCTTCGCCGATCGGTTTGCCGTCGTCGGTTTCCGGGTGAACTTCGATGATCCGCTTGCCGCGCTTCTTATCGCCGATGCGAACCTTGCCCGACACTTGCGACATCACGGCGGGGTTGCGCGGGCGGCGGGCTTCGAAGAGTTCCGTCACGCGGGGCAAGCCCCCGGTGATATCGTGAGTCTTCGAGGCGGCGCGGGGCGTCTTGGCGATGAGCGTCCCGGTGGCCACATGTTGGCCTTCGGTCACGTGCAAGTTGGCACGTTCCGGTATGAAGTAGGCGCGGAGTACGTTGCCGCGGGCATCTTCGATGAGCACTTGCGGGTGGAGTTCCCCCTTGTGTTCCATGATCGTGAGGCGTTCGACACCGGTGGCGGCATCGCGCTCGCGGCGGAGGGTTTCGCCTTCTTTCAAGTCTTCGTAGCGAACCTTGCCCCCTTCTTCGCAGATGATCGGGATGGCGTTCGGATCCCAACGGCAAAGAATTTGCCCGGCGTGGGTTTCTTGGCCTTCGACCACGAGGAGTTCGGCCCCGTTGGGTACCGAATACTTTTCGATCGGTTCGCGGTCTTTGGCGCGGAGAACCACGATTTCGCCGGTGCGGGCGATGGCGATCTTTTGGCCCTGTTCGTTCTTGGCCACGGTGATGCGTTCGAGTTGAATGATCCCTGCCTTCTTCGCTTTGAATTCGCTTTCTTGGTTCTGCACTTGGCCGACACCGCCCAAGTGGAACGTCCGCATGGTGAGTTGCGTACCCGGTTCGCCGATCGATTGCGCGGCGATGATACCCACGGCCATGCCGTCTTCGACGAGGGCACCGGTCGCCAAATCCATGCCGTAGCACATGCGGCAGATGCCGAGGGTGGTCATGCAGGTCATGGGGCTGCGGACGGAAATTTTGTCGATCCCGAGCGCTTCGAGCAAGCGGGCTTTATCGGGCGAGATCATCTCGTTTTCGTCGATGATCGTATCGTTGGTGAGCGGGTGGTAAATCGCGGTGCGGCTGACACGGCCGCGGACCGCGTCGAACAGCGGGCGATCGACTTCGTCGCCCTTGTACATGATGCCCTTGCTCACGCCTTGGGTGGTGCCGCAATCGTACATCGTAATCACGACGTTCTGAGCGACGTCGGCGAGCTTCCGCGTCAGGTAACCGGAGTCGGCGGTTTTCAAGGCGGTATCGGCGAGGCCCTTCCGGGCACCGTGGGTACTGGAGAAGTATTCGAGCACCGTGAGGCCTTCGCGGAAGTTCGATTTGATCGGCGTTTCGATGATCTCGCCGGACGGTTTCGCCATGAGGCCACGCAACCCGGCGAGTTGCCGAATTTGTTCTTGGCCGCCGCGGGCACCCGAGTGCGCCATGAGGTACACGGGGTTGAGGTACGGCACGGTTTTGCCGGTTTCGTCCGGCCGGCGATCGTGGGCCAAGTCGGTCATCAATTGTTTGGTGATGATTTCGCGGGCCGAGTTCCACGCTTCGATGGTACGGTTGTACCGCTCTTGGTTGGACATCGTGCCGCGTTCGTAGTTCTTGCGGAGCTTTTCGACTTCTTTGTCCTTCTCCTTCAGCACGGCTTCCTTGTTCTCCGGCGTGCGGAGATCGCTCGCGGCAAAGCTCAAACCGGACTTCGTGCTTTCGCGGAAGCCGATTTCCTTCATGCGGTCGAGCAGGCCGATGGTTTCGCGGCGGCCGAGCACTTGATAGCAATCGGCGATGATCCGGCTGAGGTACTTGCTGGCGAGGGCAAGATCGTAGAAGGCCATCTCCGGCTTGAGGATCTCGTTGAAGATCACGCGGCCGACGGTGGTGCGGACGAGGCCGTTCGGCTTGCGGGGGAGTTCCGTCGCTTTGGGCGTACCGCGTTCGTCTTTCACTTCCGAGATGATCTTCTTATCCAAGGGCAAACGCACTTGGATGCGGGCGTGCAGGCCGAGTTTGGCCGTGGCGTGTGCTTGGAACACTTCGGAGGGGCTGTGGAAGATCATGCCTTCGCCCTTCTCGACCTTCTCGCCTTCCTCGCCCCGGCTGGCGGTGAGCCAGTAGCAGCCCATCACGATGTCTTGCGACGGCGTGATGATCGGGTTGCCGTTGGCCGGGCTGAAGATGTTGTTCGTGCTCATCATCAGCACGTAGGCTTCCACTTGCGCCTCGATGGAGAGCGGCAAGTGAACGGCCATTTGGTCGCCGTCGAAGTCGGCGTTGAAGCCTTTGCACACCAACGGGTGGATGCGGATGGCGTTGCCTTCGATGAGCACCGGCTCGAAGGCTTGGATACCCATGCGGTGCAACGTCGGTGCCCGGTTCAACAGCACCGGGTGATTCTTGGTCACTTCTTCGAGGATGTCCCACACGACATCGTCTTTGCGCTCGAGCATCTTCTTCGCGCTCTTGATGGTATCGGCGTGGCCGAGTTCCTTCAGGCGGCGGATGATGAACGGCTGGTAGAGTTCGAGGGCGATCTTCTTGGGCAAACCGCACTGGTGCAAGCGCAGTTCCGGGCCGACCACGATCACGGAACGGGCCGAGTAATCGACCCGCTTGCCGAGGAGGTTTTCGCGGAAGCGACCTTGCTTCCCCTTGATCATGTCCGTGAGCGATTTCAACGGGCGGTTGCTGCTGCCGAGCACGGGGCGCTTACAGCGATTGTTATCGAATAGGGAATCGACCGATTGTTGGAGCATCCGCTTTTCGTTGCGAATGATCACTTCGGGCGCGTTCAAATCCACGAGCTTCTTGAGCCGGTTGTTGCGGTTGATGATGCGGCGGTAAAGGTCGTTCAAATCGCTCGTGGCGAAGTTGCCGCTATCGAGGAGCACGAGGGGGCGCAGGTCGGGTGGGATGACGGGGATGCATTCCATCACCATCCATTCGCATTTGTTGCTGCTATCGCGCAGGCTCTCGACGGTCTTCAAGCGTTTGACGAGATCCTTGAGGCGCTGCTTGCTCGCCTTGTCGCCTTTGGCCATTTCCTTGTCGAGGCGGTCGCGGAGTTCGCGGGAAACATCGACGAGGTTAAGTTTTTCAAGGAGCTTCTTCACCGCTTCGGCGCCCATGTCCACTTCGAAGGTGTCGCCGTATTCCTCGCGGGCGCGTTTGAATTCTTCTTCCGTGAGGAGTTGTTTGATCTTCAACTTGTGATCTTCGCCACTCACTTCCGTGACCACGTAGTCTTGGAAGTAGATGATCTTTTCCATGCTGCTGGTCTTCATGTCCAGCAGGGTGCCCAAGCGGCTGGGCATCGCTTTGAAGAACCAGATGTGAACCACCGGCGCGGCCAGTTCGATGTGCCCCATGCGCTTACGGCGGACGCGGCTGTGCGCCACTTTCACGCCGCAACGGTCGCAGACCATGCCTTTGAACTTCATGCCGCGGTACTTGCCGCAGGTGCATTCCCAGTCTTTTTCCGGCCCGAAGATGCGCTCGCAGAACAGGCCGTCCTTTTCGGGGCGGTACGTGCGGTAGTTGATGGTTTCCGGCTTCTTCACTTCGCCGAACGACCATTGGCGGATGTCGTGCGGGCCGGCGAGGCTGATGCGCACGGCACCGTAATCGTTGATGCGATCGTAGTTGCCGAGTTCGGCGGCGGTGTTTGTATTGGCGGGGGCTGGGGCGCTCATATGTCATTCCTCGCGTGTGTGATTTCGTGTCATTCCATCGCTATTGATCGGAGCGATGCTTCTGCGTTTTTCAAATGCCGCCGGGGGCAATGGCGAATACTCGTATGGCCGAGCCGATCACATGCACCATCAGATTCGGGACGATGCCGTTGAAGCTGAGCAAGGCCGAATCGCAATACCCTTGTTGGTTCGTCGCCAGCCAAGTCCAACCGAGTTCGGCCCCCGCGAATGGATCGAAAGGCGAATCGGCCAGGGGCTTTTGTCCGCCGCTGGGGTGAAAGTCGCCATCCGTGCAGAACGCATCGATCGCGTCGGTATCCGGATCGGCTTTGAACGTCAGACTGGCACCATCCAAATCCAGAACGAGTTCGTCCCGGCAGCCATCGGTTTTGGTTTCATATACCCCCCGCAAACGGAAAGGAGCATCCCGTTCGGGAAGGATGTCGGGGTTGGAGGCGTTCATCGTGGCAATCATCGTCTCCCCCTTCAGTACTGCTCACCCAGCCGGCGAGCCTGCTTAACAATCTTGATGGCGGTTTCTGCAGTGGCATCCCCGGCAACTGCTGCTGCGGCCGCCTCGGCCAATGTGAACCAAGCCCAAGGGCCAGCTTGACGCACATTGGCAGCGGAACCGCCCCGCTCACGGATCATCTCGGCAACATTTCTCTCGGCGTCCGCGGCGAGACTGCCGAGCTTTCGAGCGATAGAAGGCGTGAGCGCCATCGATTACACCCGCTTCTTCTCCAATTGCATGTTCAACCCGAGGCCGCGGATTTCGTGAGTAAGCACGTCGAAGCTGGCGGGGGTGCCTGCTTCCAGCGTGTTCTCGCCCTTGACCATGCTCTCGTAAATCTTCGTGCGGCCTTCCACGTCGTCCGACTTCACCGTGAGGAGTTCCTGCAAGATGTAGGCGGCACCGTACGCTTCCAACGCCCACACTTCCATTTCCCCGAAGCGCTGGCCGCCGAAACGGGCCTTGCCGCCGAGGGGCTGCTGGGTGATGAGCGAGTACGGCCCGGTCGCCCGTGCGTGAACCTTGTCATCCACCAAGTGGTGAAGCTTGAGCATGTACAGGTAGCCGACCGTCACCATCTGCTCGAAGCGTTCGCCGGTGCGGCCGTCGAACAGCCAGCTCTTCCCCGATTCGTGCAGGTTGGCTTCCTTCAGTACCTTCTTGATCTCATCTTCCGTAGCCCCGTCGAACACCGGGGTGATCGCTTTGAAGCCGAGCTTCGCGGCGGCGTAGCCCAAGTGGGTTTCGAGAATCTGGCCCACGTTCATCCGGCTCGGCACGCCGAGCGGGTTCAAGATGATGTCCACCGGGGTGCCGTCCCGCAAGTACGGCATATCTTCCTCGGGCATCACCTTCGAGATCACGCCCTTGTTCCCGTGGCGGCCGGCCATCTTATCGCCGACGGAGATCACCCGCTTGGTAGCGATGTAGATCTTCACCATCTGCTGGACGCCGGTGGGGAGTTCGTCCCCGCGCTTCAGCGAGTTCTGCTTGCGTTCCTGTTCGTCGATGAAGAACTGGATCCGTTCCCAGTGCCGACCGTGCAGCTTGCTGGAGGTCTTGGTTTTCTCCGGCGTGCGGATGTCGAGGTTGTCCATCTTGAAGGCGCGGGCTTGATCGGCCACGACCTTATCGTCTTTGTCCGCGCCGAGCGGTTTGCCGGTGTTCGGATCTTTGAGATCCTTTTTGTCCAACACTTCGCCGAGGGCTTCGATGAACTCGCGGAATTGGGCCGCGATCTTCTCCGCGTATTCGGTGTCGATGCGGCGTTCTTCCTTGGCCAAATCCTTGCGTTCGTCTTCCGTCATGCTCGCCCGGCGGCTGAACCGCTGGGTTTGAATCACGACGCCTTCCACGCCCGACGGCACTTCGAGGCTATCGTTCTTCACGTCTTCCCCGGCCCGGCCGAAGATCGCGTGCAACAGCTTTTCTTCCGGCGTGAGTTCGCTGCGGCTCTTGGGCGAAACCTTGCCCACCAGAATGTCGCCCGGCTTCACGAACGTTCCCACCCGGACAACGCCGTAGTCGTCGAGGTTCGAGAGCGCCTTGGGGCTCACGTTCGGAATGTCCCGCGTGAACTCTTCCTTGCCGAGCTTGGTTTCGCGGATTTCGATATCGAACTCTTCGATGTGAAGCGAAGTGTACGTATCGTTCTTGACCAAGCGTTCGCTGATGATGATCGCATCTTCGAAGTTGTACCCTTCCCAACTCATGAACGCGACCAAGGCGTTGCGGCCGAGGGCGAGTTCGCCTTGGTAGGTCGCGGCCCCGTCGGCCATCGTTTGGTTCTTCTTCACCTTCTGGCCCATCTTCACGATGGGCTTCTGGTTCAAGCAGGTGCGTTCGTTCAAACCGTGGTACTTGCGAAGGACGTACTCGCGGACGATCTTATCCTTCTCTTCCAGCTTGATACGTTCGCCATCGACGTACACCACCGTGCCGTCTTCTTGCGCCCGCACGAGCATCCCGGAGTGGCGGGCCACTTCCTTTTCGAGGCCGGTGCCGACGATCGGCGGTTCGGTAACGAGTAGCGGCACCGCTTGGCGCTGCATGTTCGAACCCATGAGCGCGCGGTTGGCGTCGTCGTGTTCGAGGAACGGGATCAACCCGGCCGACACGCCGACCATCTGCTTCGGGGAAACATCGAGGTAATCGATCTTATCCGAGGGGATGGTCGTGAGCTCGCCGCTGGAACGCCCGTTCACGCGATCCACGGAGATCTTGTTGTGATCGACTTCGGTATCGGCCGGGGCCAACCGCAACCGGGATTCTTCATCGGCCCGCAGGTGTACCACGTCGTCGTGCAGTTTCCCGTGGCTGACCTTGCGGTACGGGGTAATCAGGAAGCCGTATTCGTCGATCTCTGCGAAGATGCTGAGCGACGAAATCAAACCGATGTTCGTGCCTTCCGGCGTTTCGATCGGGCAAATCCGGCCGTAGTGCGAGATGTGAACATCCCGCACTTCAAACCCGGCGCGTTTGCGATTCAAGCCGCCTGGCCCGAGGGCGGAGAGCCGCCGTTCGTGGGTGAGTTGGGCGAGCGGATTCGTTTGATCCACCACCTGGCTGAGTTCGCTTCGGCCGAAGAAGTAATCGATCGCGGCGCTCACGCTCTTCGGATTGATGAGCGTGCGCGGGCTCATTTCTTCCGCGTCTTTGATCGCCATGCGCTCTTGCACGGTGCGGCGGAGCTTGAGGAAACCCTTGCGCATTTCATCGGCAGCTAACTCATCGATGGTCCGCAATCGGCGGTTGCCCAAGTGGTCGATGTCGTCCACGCCGACGCCGATCTTGCCGCTGCGGAGTTCGAGCAGGTACTTGATGGCGTTGACGAAGTCCACGGCCCGCAGGGTCATTTCCGTTTCCGGCACGTTCTGATCGAACTTCCGGTTGATGCGGAAGCGACCGACGCGGCCGAGGCGGTAGCGGTTTTGATCGGCGAACTTCTCCTTGAAAAGTTCGCGGGCCTTTTCGAGGGCCGCCGGGTTGCCGGGGCGCAGGCGTTGGTAGATCTTCAAAAGGGCCGCTTCGTGCGAATCCGTGCCGTCGTCCAACAGCGAGGTGAGGATCAACGCATCCTTCGGCGTGGGCATCGCCTCGACTTCTTTCAAGTGCGAAGCGAACGCTTTATCCACCGCGTCCATGTTGAAGGGCTTCCCGGCATCGACGTACACTTCGCCGGTTTCCGGATCGATCACGTCGTCGACGGCGATCATGGGGAGAATCAGCTTCTCGACATCCCCGGCGAGCCGGGCGCGGGCCGCGGGATCCTTCAATTTCACAGTTTCGATCGTTGCGGCGTGGAACTCGCGGATCAGGTTCGCCGTGCTGCCGTAAGCCGGATCCATGGCCCGCAGCAGGGTGACCGCGGAGAACTTCCCCGATTGATCGATGCGGACGCCGAGATTATCCTTCTTCGTGACGTTGATTTCGATCCAGCTCCCGCGTTCGGGGATCACCCGGCAGGAATGGAGATCCTTATCCCCTTCGCGCTCGACCACGAAGTCCACGCCGGGGGAACGGTGCAATTGCGAAACGACGACGCGCTCGGCCCCGTTGATTATGAACTCGCCGCCGCCGATCATGATGGGCATATCGCCGAGATAGACTTCTTCTTCTTCGGCGGTACCATCGGCCTTGCGCAGCCGCAGCCAGACGCGGAACGGGCGGCCATAGGTGAGGCGCAACTGCCGGCATTCGTCCGGGTCGTAGCGCGGTTTGCCGAGGTCGTACTTCACGTACTCGAGGGAGATTTTCTTGTCGTAGCTCTCGATCGGGAAAATTTCCCGTAACACACCTTCCAAACCGTTCGGGGATCGTTTATCGTGCGCTACACCGAGTTGCAGGAAACGATCGTAGGATCGGGTTTGAATATCGGTGAGCGGTGGCACCGGAGACGCATCGCCGAAGCGATCGTAACGGCGTTCGATTTCCGGGGCGATGATTCGAACATTGGGAATCGACATGGAAGCTCCTGCGCGAGATACGAATCGAACGAATCGATGGCCGAACGGGCTCTGTTACCAAATTCCTGGCAACGGGGCTTGCGGCGAACGAAACGATGCGTTATTGGTAAGCGATAGAAATCAACGATGCGCGACTAGCATCCCGTGGCCCATACCCACAGGGCGGGATACATGGAGGCAAAAACCCGACCGTTCGCAGCCGCAGCTGTTCGGTTCGGGAATTTTGAGTTTTTCGGGAGAAACAGAGCGAGTGGGGGACGCGCATTATCACCACTGGCTAAATGGATGACGGTACCCGAGACATCCTTGTGCTGCGGATCTTCGCCAAGAATTCTTCACCCAACATTAAATAATAAGAACCCGGCGGTGAAGAGTCAAGGATTTGACACTCCACCTCGGGTATTTTTTACAATGACCGACCGATTAGACGGGCTTGACCGACACCTTGCCGCCCGCTTCTTCCAACTTCTTCTTCACTTCTTCGGCGACCTTCTTGTCCACATTTTCCTTGATCGTCTTCGGGGCGCCTTCGACGGTCGCCTTGGCTTCCGCCAACCCTTGGCCTGTCAATTCGCGGACGACCTTGATCACGTTGATCTTCTTGGCCGGATCGGCGGCTTCGAGGATCACGTTGAATTCGGTCGCTTCGGCGACCGGGGCGGCAGCGACCACCGGACCGGCAGCGGCGGCGGCAGGGGCACCGGCGGCGGGTTCGATACCGTACTTTTCCTTCAGGTAGTTCTTGAGCTCGACGGCTTCCGCAATCGTCAGTTTGGCGAGTTGATCGCCCAGTTCGGCCACGGCCATTTCAAATCTCCAGGTCAGGGTTCGAGGGAATAACAATGCCGGGTGAAGCGCTCCGGCGGGGCGTAATAGTTCGGGTTAGGCCGCGGGGGCCGCTTCCGTTGCGGTTTCCGGTACGGATTCCGGTGCCGCGTCCTTTTTCTCTTCAATGGTGGTGAGGATGCTGGCGATCTGAGCACCGGGGCCGACGAGGCACGAGGCGATCGACGAGCCGGCGCTGAGTAAGGCGTTCAACACATTGCCGATAGCTTCCAATCGCGTCGGCAGTGTCTTGGCGATTTCGAGAGAAATCTGTTCGCCGTCGGCGATGGCAGTCCGAACCTTGAACTTCTCGGGCGCCTTGGGATCCTTCTTCGCTTCCTTCACGGCGGTATCGACGGCGTTGGCCAAGCCCTTCACGCTTTCGCCGCCCCAGCAGAGCACGGTTGGCCCACTGAGGTTCCCGGCGTTGATGCCCATTTCGCCGAAGATCTTCTTCGTGTAGCTGTTCTTGACGAGCTTCACGCGAACTTTGGCGTTGCGGAGCTTCTTGCGGAACTCGTATTCCGTCAGCGAATCGACTTTGATCGGTTCGAGGAGGACGTAATCCTTCACGCCTTTGAATTCGGCGCGGAGAGTATCGAGTTCAATCTGCTTGACAATCTTGCTCATGATTTAGCCTCTATCAGAGCCGGAAGCGTCAGCGACCGGTTGAGTGCCTTGGAACCGGTCGCTGACGCTCGCGGCTCTGATGTTCGTTACATGCTAACGCGGATGCCGGGGGCCATCGTCGCCGAGATGACGATGCCTTGAATGTAGTTGCCCTTCACACCCGCGGGCTTGGCGCCACGCACGGCCTCCACGAACTGCGAGATGTTCTCGATCAGCTTTTGATCGTCGAACGAAATCTTGCCGACCTTGGAGTGGATCTGGGCCGTTTTATCGGAACGATATTCGACCTTACCCGCTTTGAACTCCCGAACCACTTGGGCAATGTCGCCGGAAGCGGGAACCACCGTGCCGGCCTTCGGGGTCGGCATCAAGCCGCGTGGCCCGAGCACTTTCCCGAGGCGGGCCACTTGCGGCATCATGTCTTGGGTGGTGATGGCCACATCGAAATCGAGGAAGCCTTCCTTTTGAATCTTCTCGATGAGATCGGTTCCGCCGACGAAATCGGCCCCGGCCGCCTTGGCTTGTTCAGCCTTCGGTCCTTGGCAGAACACCGCCACGCGGACGCTCTTCCCGGTTCCGTGCGGCAAAGCCACGGTTCCGCGGACCATCTGATCCGATTGGGTCGGGTCGATACCGAGGTTCATGTGGATTTCGACGGTTTCATCGAACTTCGCCCGTTTGACTTGGCGAAGCAGCGTCAACCCTTGCTTGAGGTTGATCGTGCCGGCGTCTTCGACCTTCTTTTTGACGTTGCGAAGGTGGCTGCGGAGCTTCTTGCCCCGGCGGGGAGCCACGCCCGGCTTCTTCTTTTTCTTGGGGGCGTCGGCCAGCGGTGCTTTCGCTGCCGCCTTGGGGGCGGCGGTGGCTGGCGGCGCGGGTGTTGCGGCGGGGGCAACGTCGGGAGTCGGGGCCTCTTGGCCCGGGGTTTCTTCGGCCATCATGAACTCCGTTGTGCGGGATCGCTCCGTTCGCTTTCGCGTCGAGCGATTCCTCCCCCACGATCAAAGTCGTGGGGTGCGGGAGGAATAAGGAAAGCGGAGGGACAGCGTCCCTCTGTGTAAAATCAATCGACTACCGATAGGCCCATGCTGCGGGCGGTGCCGGCGATGATCCGCGAGGCGTGATCCACATCGCGGGCGTTCAGATCGGCGAGTTTCTTCGAAGCGATGTCCAACACTTGTTGCTTCGTGACGGTGAATCCCTTGTACTTGCCTTGCTTCTTTTGATCCGCGGGAATCACGGCGCCGCCCTTTTTCTTTTCGGGCGGAATCTTCGCAGCGAGCTTGAGCAGAATAGCCGCCGGGGGCGATTTGATCTTGAACTCGAAGCTGCGGTCGGAATAAACCGTGATCACGACCGGGAGCATCAACCCTTTCATGTCGGGTTGGTTGGTTTTATCGTTGAACTGCTTGACGAACATACCGATGTTCACGCCGTGCTGGCCCAAGGCCGGGCCGACGGGCGGTGCCGGGGTGGCGGAGCCACCGGGGCATTGCAGTTTCACTTGGGCGGTTACTTGCTTGGCCATTTCGTCACCTTACCGAAAAATCGGCCCTCGCCGGGCGGCCGGAGAGGGCTTGAATAAAATGGTGTATCGCGCCGGGGTAAGAATACCAGAGCGCGACGTGGGATTTTCTAGATTTTATCGACTTGCCAGTATTCGAGTTCGATCGGAACGGGTCGCCCGAGCACCTGAACTTCGACCGTGACCTTCGGCGTTTCGCCCGCATCTTTGGTGTCGACGATCACTTTCACTTCGCCTTCGTAATTGGCGAACGCCCCTTCGCGGATGCGCACTTTATCGCCCTTCTCGAAGTCGAGTTTGACCTGAACCTTCTTCCCTTCGTTCGCGGAGCCGCCCTGCATCCCGTAGAGCATGCGTTGAACGTCGAGTTCGCTCATGGGCGGCGGCGGTTTCTCGCGGCTCGTGGCCCCCACGAAATCGCCCACGCCCGGGGTATTGCGGAACAAATCGAGAATTTCGCCGTTGAATTCGACTTCCGCCATGAGGTAGCCGGGGAATTTCTTGCGCTCCTTCACCACCCGCTTTTCCTTGGTGATCTTCTCGCCGTTCTTGACTTCCTTCACCTTCTTGATTTCGGTGATGCGTTCGACGGGGATGACAATTTGGCCGAAAAACGGTTCGAGATTATCAATCTTCACTTTGCGTAGGATCGTGGCTTTGATCGTTTCTTCGCGCCCGCTGGCGACTTTGACCACGTACCAACGTTTGTTGCTCGGCTCTTCGACGGGTTCGGGCGGGGCGACCGACGATGCCGGTTCGGTAGCGGATTCCTCGGAGGACGTCTCTACCGGAGCGTCTTCCAACACGAGGGCCGATTCGGATTCCGACATTTCTTCGATCATTGTGTACGTGCCTTAATTGATTTTGCTTGACGAGCCGGAAGCGTGAGCAACGATTCTTCCCAATTGAATCGTCGCTCGGACTTCCGGCTCGGAAAAACCTCGGCTTGTAGCATGGGCAGTGCCCACCTTACGAACCGGTGTTTACCAACTGAGTTTCTGGGTCGCGTTCTGGGACGGAGGCAAATCGGTCTTGGAAGGCAGCACACCGACGATGCTGCGACTGAGCAACCAACCCCAGAAGATGTCCACCACGAACAGGAAGAGCGTCATGATCGCGAGGGTGACGAGTACCACGATGGTATCTTGGTACAACCGGCGGCGCGTGCTCCACGAAACCTTGTTCATCTCGGCTTCGGTGGCGATCAAAAAATCCCCGAAGGTCGGCATGTTCACCAAACGCCACGCGAACCAAAACGTTCCAATAGCAAGCAGGAACGGGGCGGCGTAATGGATCGCGGTGAGCGGGGTAAAGACGGGCATGCCGAACGGCATCGGCAACGTCCAGTTACCCGGCGTCATGCTATTGTTCAACGCGAAGGCGCCGGTCCAACCGATGATGAGAATACCGATGATCGTCCAACGGCGGACTTTCCAGCCTTGCGTGCGTTTGAACGTGTGGGTGTGGAACCAGCCT
>JBBQWA010000005.1:0-32259 GCA_038211045.1 Gemmatales bacterium | reverse complement strand
GGCAGCGCCAGCGTCGCTTCGCTGAACACCATTTGTTCGTACGCCAGATCGACCTTCCCCCAACTGCTGGCTTCCTTCAACGTGCTGCCCGAGAGGGCACCGTCGCGCACATCGGCCACGGTGATCTGCACCGCATACTTGTGCATCGGCACTTCCACGCCCAGCACGTCCGCCGCGACGACCACATCCTGGGCGAAGTTCTTGGGCACGCCGCCGCCGATCATGAACAGGCCGGTGTTTGGGTTCTCGATCTTCAACTTGGTGAGTTCGTAGAAATCCTTGCCGCTGTCGATGCTCATGCGTTGGCCATCCATCTTGCTGTGATAGTGGGCCACGAGGCCGAACCCGGCCGAGCAATCCGAGAACGCCGGGCAGAAGATCGGCACTTCCCGTTTGTAGCATTCGTACACGATGCTGTCGGGTGTCTTGCAGCCCTGCGTGTCGAGGTGCTTGCCCATCGCCTCGATGAATTCGCGGGACGAGTACGCCCGCGGTTCTAGCGAATCGGCGATCAATTTAGTCGTGTCGTCGCAGATGCGGAGTTCGTCTTCGTCGATGAGAGTATCGTAGATGCGGTCGATGTGCAGGTCGCGCAGCTCGGCGTCGAACATGCCGCTGCGCAGTTTCTCTTCGCCGACGTAATGGTGGAAGCCGAGTGCTTCGAAGAAATCCTGATCGACGATGTTCGCCCCGGTGCTCACGATCGCATCGACCATGTTGCAACGGATCGCCTCGACGATCACCTTCTTCAACCCGGCACTGATGAGCGACCCGGCCAAGCAAAGGATGATGCCGCAGGATTTGTCTTCGACCATGCGGTGCGTGATCTCCGCGGCGCGGGCGAGATCGCGCGCGGTGAAGGCCATCTTGCCCATGGCATCCACGATGGCCACGGGGTTGCTCTTGGTGATGTCGAAGTGTTCGATCGGCGTTTTCAGGTAATCGGATTTCTTGGCGGTCATGCTCGGCTCCGTGCTCGATGGTGGAAGTGCGGCGGCCATCAACGCGACGAGCCACCGCGACACGCTACGGTCTGCTCCGAATCGGGAGGAGCAGCCGCCATTGCGAGTCGAGGTGGCTTCGGGGAATTCTACGCATTGACCGCCAAGACGCAAAGGCGGCAAGAATCACAATCATTCAATCTTCTTGACGATTTGGCGCTTTGGATGTTATTTGCTGCTGGTTTCTAGCCATTCGACGGTATGCCGGACGCCGTCTTCCAGCATCGTCGGTGCTTTACTGAATCCGGTCGCGCGCAGCTTGGCCATCTTCGCTTCGGTGAAGTTCTGGTACTTGCCCAACAGGTCTGCCGGCATGTCGACGAAGCCGGTGTTCGGCTCCAGTTTCATCGCGGTGAACACGGCCTTGGCCAAGTCGTGGAAACTGCGGGCGTGGCCGGTGCCGGAGTTGTACACCGCCCCCGGCACGTCGTTCTGCCAGCACCAGAGCATGTGGTCGATGTTGTCCTGCACGAAGACGAAATCGCGGAGCTGGCCGCCATCCGGATACTTCGGGTCACTCGACCGGAACAGCTTCATGCTGCCGGTCGCTTTCACCTGTTTCCACGTTTGGTACACCACGCTGGCCATGCGGTTCTTGTGCGTTTCGCGCGGGCCGTACACGTTGAAGAACTTGAACCCGGCCCACCGCGGCGGAGCCTTCGTTTGAACAAGCGCCCACGCATCGAAATCGTTCTTGCTCTTACCGTAGAGATTCAACGGCACCAGTTCGCTCGGCGGGGTGCGGTCGTCGAACCCCTTTGAGCCATCGCCATAGGTCGCGGCACTCGACGCGTACAGGTAGGGTATCTGCTCGCGGGCACAGTGCTTCCACAGGATTTTCGAATAGCCGATGTTGTTGTTCTGCAGGTATTCCCAGTTGGTCTCGGTCGTGTCGCTACACGCACCGAGGTGGAAAACCGCATCGAGCACGATCGAATCGAGATGTTCGATGAAGTGCATGTGGTCGAGGAATTTGTAGCCGTCCAACCCGGCCCAATTTGCGGGTGTCGCCGTACCCAAAGCGTGGTCGACGAGCAGGAGTTCGTGCCCCATCCCGGCCAGCCGATGGGCCAAGTTGGATCCGATAAATCCTGCTGCCCCAGTAATTGCGATCATGTAAACTCTCCGTCAGAGGCCGAAGCGTTAGCGAGGCGATGCGACCGCCTCGCTAACGCTTCGGCCTCTGATTAAAACAAGCGATGCGACCGCCTCGCTAACGCTTCGGCCTCTGATTAAAACAATAACTTACTCACCAGCGCCAGTACCAATGCGCCTACCAGCATCCCCAAGGCGAGCCGTAGGGTTTCTTGGCTACTGCGTCGTGCCAGCAATCGATCCAGTTCGAATTGGTTGCCCGATTCGATGGCGGATTGCAGGCTCAACTCGTAACGGCCTTCCGGATAGTCGCGGGTTTGCTCCTCGGTGATGTAACCCATCGGTAGTTTATCCGGCAGGCTCGGCAGTACCGCGATCTGAAAGCCGAGGTCGGCGTTCCCGGCGAAAGTCGCCGGCCAGATTTCACAACGGGATTTCGTCGGCAGCAGTTGCCAAAGTTGGCGGAGCAGGGCGTCTGCCGGGGCGTCGCGTTGAATCAAGATGCGACTGCCATCAAGGAGTGCTTGCGTGGCCCCCAGCAACAACGGGCCGTCGTTCTCTTTCAACATGGTTTGAAGTTCTAGCACGTTGCGGGCCGGGAGCGGCTTCTCCGGCCATTCCAGCAACGGCAGTGCCCCGCGCGTATTCCATTCGGGTGGAAAGGCATCGGCAATCTGGAAAGGATCGCCGAGGGCTTCGTACAGCTTGCGATTCAAGAGCAAGAAACGGAACGCGAGAGTATCGTGGTTCGCGGAGACGGTCGCAATGGATACGTGCGATTTGCCGAGGGGCACCGCGAAGACGGCAGGTTCGGTGATACCCGGAAGGCCGTAGCGCACTGCGGCGGTGTTCGCCGAGTTTTCCCAAGTGAAGGGTACGCCGTCCGATTTCGCCACCACGGCAGGGCCGGTGCGATCCAAGATCACGAGCAGTTGAGCGATGGTGCGGTCGATGGGCATTGTTGTTTTTGGCGAGCCGGAAGCGTAAGCGACCGGAGAATTCAGCACTCCGGTCGCTCACGCTTCCGGCTCGCCAAGAGTTCAGCCCGCCCGCAGTTGTCGCTCTTCTTGGTACTTCGCCAGTTTGTTGTACAGCGTTTTCAGGCTGATGCCGAGTTCCGTTGCGGTGCTTTGCTTGTTGTGGCTGTTCTTGGCGTACACCTGCAAGATGTATTCCATTTCCACGTCGGCCAGCGTTTTCATGTTCCCGACGTCGGCGGTTGGCTCTTCGTACACAGCGGTACGCGGAGCTTCCGTGGGCCGGGAAACCGCCAAGGCCGGGCCGTAGCCCGCCGCCGCCACGCGCACATCGTAAGGCAAATGCTGGCTGGTGATGGGGTGCCCCCCCGCCACGATCCAAGCGTATTCCATGGCGTTGGCCAGTTCGCGCACGTTGCCTTGCCAGTGGTAGGCCATCATCACATTCATAGCTTCGGGCGTCAGGAGTTCGCCCACCACTTCGACGGGGCGCTTTGCGGCGCGGGCCAACAAATGCCGGGCGAGATCGGGGATGTCCTGCTTGCGTTCCCGCAACGGCGGCAGGTGGATGTGGAACATGTTCAAACGGAAGAGCAAGTCTTCGCGGAACTGCCCTTCGCCGATCATCTTCCTCAGGTCGCGGTTGGTGGCGCAGATCACGCGGACGTCGGAGATCATCGCTTCGGTGGCCCCGAGCGGTCGGACTTCGCCCGATTCGAGAAACCGCAGCAACTTTACTTGAATGTTCTTGTCGAGTTCGCCGAGTTCGTCGAGGAAGAGCGTGCCGCCGTTGGCGACTTCGAACATCCCCTTGCGGTCCTTGTCTGCCGCCGAGTGCGAACCTTTCTTGTGGCCGAAGAATTCGCTCTCGGCGAGGTTCTGTTGGAGCGCCCCGCAGTTCACGGGTACGAAGGGCATATCCACGCGCTTGCTCTTGAGGAACAAACTGCGAGCCACCACTTCCTTGCCGGTGCCGGTTTCGCCGGTGATGAGCACGCGGGCATCGGTCGGCCCGAGTTGTTCGATCAGCCGCACCACCGGTTGCATGGCGGGGCTGGTGCCGATCATCAGGTTAGGGCCTTCGGCGGCTTGCACGCGCACCTCGAGCGCGGCGGCCCGCGATTTCAGTCGCTTTTTATCTGCGGCCCTAAGCAGAACCGCTTCGATCTCGCTCATCTTGCAGGGCTTGCGCAGGTAGTCGCAGGCCCCGAGCCGCATGGCTTGCACCATGCTTTCTTCGCTGGCGTAGCCGGTCATCATCACGGCGTCGGTATCGGGCGAAACTTGCTTCAATCGGGTGAGTACGTCGATTCCGGTCATGTCGGGCATGCGGATGTCGAGGATGGCGAAGTCGAAGGATTGGGCCGCAATGGCTTGAAGTGCCGTGGTGCCGTTGGGGCACACGGTCACTTCGTGGCCGAGACGGGGAAGCTCCGTCCGCATGAATTCTTGGAGGGAACGTTCGTCGTCGACGAACAGGACGCGGAGCCGATTATGTTGAGCGAGGTTCGACAATGTATTCTCCATCCCCGTCATTGATTGAATCTAGTTTTTCAGAGCCGCGAGCGTCAGCGACCGGTTTCCAAATCCCCGTCGCTAACGCTTCCGGCTCCGATAAATTTCATCACGCCGCGGCGCGGAACGGAATGACATCGGCTTCCGCCTGCAATTCCGCGCGGGCCGGTTCCGGCTTGGTTTCCACCGCCCGCAGGGGCAACCGGATCACGAAGGTACTACCGTGGCCGGGGCCGCGGCTGTGGGCTTGGATCGTTCCACCGTGCTGATCGATGATCTGGTGGCTGATGCTCAACCCCAATCCGGTGCCGTTGCCCATGCGGTTCCGCGTGAAGAACGGCTCGAAGATGTTGTCGAGCACTTCGGTAGTCATGCCCACGCCGGTATCGGTGAATGTCATCTCGGCGGTTTCGTCGTCGGCTTGCAGCGTCGCGGTCAGGCTGCCGCCGTCTTCCATACTGTCGAGCGCGTTCACCACCATGTTCAGCACCACGCTCTTGATGTCCGGCCCGCTCACGATCGCCATCACGCTCGCATCGGGTTCGAACGCCAGCCGTTTACCACGGGCGTTCGGTAAATGCTGCGCCACTTCCAGCACGTCGGTAATCAGGCCGCTGAGTTCGGTTGGTTCGCGCCGGCCACCGCTGCGGCTGAAGTCCAAGAGCTTCTGGGTGATCTGTTTGCAGCGGAAGGCTTCCTGTTGAATCATGCGGAGGTATTTGGAAACCACTTCCGTATCCGCCGTGGGCGATTTTCCGAGAATTTCGAGCAATCGGCGTTCCAACGATTCGGAACAGAACGCGATGCTCGCAAGGGGATTGTTGATTTCGTGGGCGACCCCGGCGGCGAGGAAGCCGACGGACACCATGCGTTCGGAGCGCACGAGCTGCCGGGTGCGTTCGTTCACTTGGTGGGCGAGATCCTTGTAGATGTCGCGGAGCCGCACGGTCATGCCGTTGAATTCGTCGGCGAGTTCTTCGAGTTCGTCTTGCGAGTGAATCTTGATCGGTTGATCGAAGTTTCCGTTTTGAACGCGGCGCACTCCGTCTTGCAACAACCGGATCGGCTTGAACACCCACTCGCGGAAGTAGTAGAGCAGGGTACACACGAGGATGAGCGACAACCCCGTGGCGGAACCGGTAATCATCAAACTGCGGCGGTGATTGGCCCGCGATGCATCGAAAGAAGCCCGCACATCGGAAACGAGGAACAGGAACAGATCGGTGGCGAGTCGATTGAGTTCGACGAGCGACTTCTGCACGCTCTCCCGTTGGGTGAGCGGTTTGTAGCCCTCGGTATCGGCCCCGGAGAGCGTCTCTTTGCGGACGTTCTCTTCGAGGGTCTTGAACGATAGATCGATGCGGGCGACGAGGGCGAGTTCGTCCTTGCCGCCTTCGGGGTCGAGGTTGCGGCGGAGGGTTTCGTTCGTGAGCGTGGTGCGGTAGCGGTCGAGCGTCTCGCGGGATTTCTCCAGTTCCGCGGCGATCTGATTTTTATCGGCTTCGATATCCGTGATGTCTTTGTCGCGGAGCCGGGCTTCGCCGAGTTTGTGGATGTGATCCCGCAATTGCACGACGATCTGCATTTCGTCGATCTTCTGCTGGGTGGTATCCATGGTGCGGAAGTAGGAAGACAACCCCAACAGCGCACCGCCGAGCAAAAGCGCGACCGAGGCGACGACGAGGGCCAAGCCCAGAATCAGTTTGTGCCGCAACAGCCACGGACGCGACACGCGCGGGCCTCCTCGCCGGCCAATGCCCTCGGAATCCGCAGCTTCCATGTCGCGGTATTCCCCGAAGGGTGCGGGACTCTACCAAAGGCGTTCTTACAAAGGGAGAGCAATTTTTACCGAATCTTCGCGGCGGGCATTTCGGGGCAAACTGGCCTTGCGTCGATTTGGGAAATCGGATTCAGCGACCGCCGAGGCGCCGAGGCGACAAGAAGAAAAAATCGAGTAAAATAGCTTCTTATCGGCGCCTCGGCGCCTCGGCGGTTCGTTGTTTGAGGTCACTATGTCGATCAAAGTCGGGCCGTACACCGTGGGCGGGGGCAGCCCCCTTCTTTTCATTCTGGGGCCGTGCGTGATCGAATCGCGCGATCACTGCATGAACATCGCGGCGCAATTGAAGGCACTCGCCGAGCGATTGAAAATTTCGCTCGTGTTCAAGGCGTCGTTCGATAAAGCCAATCGCAGTTCCGGGAAGTCGTTCCGCGGCCTCGGCCTCCAAGATGGATTGCGGGTGCTGGAGGAAATCCGCAATGCCACGGGCTTGCCCGTGACCACCGATATTCACGAGGTGGCCCACGCGGCCCCGGCAGGCGAAGTGTGCGAAGTGTTGCAAATCCCCGCCTTCCTCGCCCGCCAGACCGATCTGCTCCTGGCCGCAGGGCAGACTGGCAAAGTGGTGAACGTGAAGAAAGGGCAGTTCATGGCCCCGTGGGATATGAAGAACGCCGTGGCCAAGATCGCCGAGACCGGCAACGAACGGGTGATGCTCTGCGAACGCGGCACCACCTTCGGCTACGGGTTGCTCGTGAACGATATGCGATCGATCCCGTGGATGCAACAGACGGGCAAGCCGGTGATCTTCGATGCGACCCACAGCGTGCAGACGCCCGGCGCCCTCGGCGACCGCACCGGCGGGGATCGCACCATGGTTCCCACGCTCGCCCGTGCGGCCGTGGCCGCGGGGTGCGATGGACTGTTCATCGAGACTCATCCCGATCCGGATCGTGCCCCCAGCGACGGCCCGAATATGATTCCCTTGGCGGAACTCCCGGCACTCCTCGAAAGTTGCTTGCGGATCCGCGCGGCACTCTAAGTCTTATCGGAGCCGGAAGCGTCAGCGACGGTATCGCATCATCGTCACTGACGCTTCCGGCTCAGAAAAGGCGTGATCGTCATTCTTCTGTTCGAGGTTCGCCGTTGGAAGAGTCTATCCCGTTCCAGAAGTGGATGTTTCCCCGACTCATATCCTTCTGCGTATTGTTTGCGCTCGGATTGATCGGGTTGCTCGGCTGCGGCAAAGGCCCGTCCACCAAGAGTTTGCAGGCCACGCGCTCCGTCGATGATCCTTGGCAAAAGGCATTGTCCGCACTGCGTAAAGAAACCGATGCCGATTCGTGCCATCGGATTCTCCTCGATCTCAATAGCGATCTGACCAAAGCGCCGAATGCTCCCCAACCCGCAGCGACGAAACCTGAAGACCTCGCGGCGGCGACGGCGGATTACGGCTTGAACGAAGCGGAAGCCAAGGAGATTTCCTCTTCCACCTACACCGCCTTGGATGCGGCGTACCTCGCGGAAGTGATCTACCTCAGGGATGTCGCCGTCGGCCTCGAAGTGGCTTCGCTTCCACCCGCCAAACGTGCGGCGGCCGCATTTGAGTGGGTGTGCCGTCAGGTGGTTCTGGGCGAACCGAAACCGGGGTTTCCGCGTTTGCCACCGTTGTCGCCGACGTACGTTCTCCGACGGGGTTCCGGCAGCGGTTTGGAACGGGCGTATGTTTTCGTCGAACTCTGCCGACAGTTGAACCTCGATGCGTATTTCGTGGGCCCTCCGGAAGCGAAGGCCGAACCGGCGTACCGCAACGGGGAAGCGTGGCGCGGGCCGTTCTGGGCCGTCGCCGTGCGAGTGGGCCAACGGGTGGTGCTGTACGATCCGTGGGCCGGGGAAGCGTTGCCGTTCGATCTCGAACAATTGCGGAGCCAAGCCGATCCGTTCGCCGCGAAATTCGCAGAGTGGTCCAAAACCTTGGGTGTCATACCGGAGGCGTTCCGCAAGGCGGAGCTATTCCTCGCGTTGCCGTTGAGTTCCTCGGCGTCCCGTTGGAAGATCCTCGATGAAAAGCTCGAAAACGAACGCGGTGCGAAACTCGCATCGAACCGGGAAACGCTCCTGAAAAATGCCGCGAACGCGGCAAAGGGTGCACCGGTCGGATTCTGGAACGCGGGTGGCAACCCGTATTCGCTCACTCGCACATTAGCCTACACGTTGTGCGAACTCGAAGGGGGATTCGCCCCGAACCACCCGAGTGGCAACTCGGCGCTCGCCGTGCAATACCGCGTCGAATTGATACCCGGTGGGCAGTTGTTCCCTCTCCCGGACGGCATCGAATTCCAAGAACCGAAGGATCGCATCCGCGGCCAATCGTTGGGTAGGTACATTCAATCGTTCCTCACATCGCCCATGCCTCGGGAACGCTTCCAACGGGGCCAATTCAACGAAGCGACGCGCGGGTTGGTGAAGGAATGGGAAGAATATACCCGAATGACCGAGCGTTCGCGCAGCGAACCGGCCCGGCAAAAGTCGATCGCCGATTGGATCGAACGCGCCAACAAAATCTACGCAGAACTGAATGGGGCCGTGAACCCGGCGCAACGCAATGCCGCGGAAAATCGGGTTCAACAGTTCTGGAAAAGCGATACCAAAGGCTTGGAATTACTCTCCGAGCAAAGCCTCGGCCCGGTGGGTACCGGGGAGGCGATCTACCTTTTGGCCCTGTGCAAACAGGAATTCGCGGAACGCCGCAGCGGGCCGGAGGCCAAGGATCCCGCGGCGTTATCCCAAGATGCCCGGGATGCTTGGATCGTAGCTTACGATTGGTGGAAGCGTTACAAGGATTTCGCAGCAGCACAAAACCTGAATTCCCCCGGCCGCGAAGCCCACGCGGCCAAATTGGCCACCCGTGCCGAACAGATGGCCGGTGCATCCCGTTAAATCCGTAAAAATTGCAAGAACTTCTCACGTAGCGTTGGAGAATCGGTTACACTAGTGACGCCAACTTCTAGGGAGTGTTGCGGCATGAAGGTTCGGCTACATCCCCTCGATGGCGGGGAACCCATCGATATTGAAAAAGATTTGAGTCTCGTCGGCCGAGGCGAAGATTGCGATATCGTGTTGAATCACAAGAGCGTTTCCAAACAACATTGCGTGGTGGTGAAAACCGATTCCGTGCTCGTGATCCGCGATCTCGGAAGCACCAACGGCACCCGTGTGAACGGCCAAAGGATCCGCCGCGGCATCCTGCTCCCGAACGATAGTATCAGCATCGCCAATTTTCACTTTCGCCTGCTGTTCCTCCCCGATCATACCCCCTCCGCAAATGATGATGTATCGTTCCTCGGTCGCACACTCGTCGCCAGCAATGGGGAAATGGCCGGCCACGAAGACCTCGTCGGGCTGCTCTCGAACGAACCGCCCGTGCGCTTGAACGATCTCCCGGATCGCTACAAGGGTTGAAGATTCTTCGCGTTCGCAACGAAAAGGGCACATCATCATCCGCCACATTTTCTTGTTGTCGCTCGCGCTTGTATTAGGCTGTGGTCAACCGGCTCCTCCTCCAAACCTTCCCGTACCGCTTCCCCCGAGCTTGGATTGGATTCGCGCCAGCGATGATGGTACGCATTTTGTTGGTACCTCGAACGGTCTCCGATTCGTGGTGTGGGGGTTCAATTACGATCACGACGACGGGGGCCGTTTGCTGGAAGAGTATTGGGAACACGAGTGGAACGAGGTGGTCGAGGACTTCGGCGAGATGAAAGCCCTCGGAGCGAATGTCGTTCGGGTGCATCTGCAATTCGGGCGGTTCATGGAATCGGAAACGAAGCCGAACGCGCCCAACCTCGCCAGGCTCGAAAAGCTGGTGGAACTCGCCGAGGCAAGCGGGTTGTATCTCGATATCACCGGCTTGGGTTGCTACCACAAACAGGATGTGCCCGCGTGGTACGATGCGCTCGATGAAGCCGGGCGTTGGGAATCCCAAGCCCAATTCTGGCGAGCTGTGGTCGGGGTGTGCCGGGGAAGCCCGGCGATATTCTGCTACGATCTGATGAACGAACCTATAGTATCCGCTGGGGCGAATCGGAACGACTGGCTCGCCGGAGAACCGTTGGGCGGGAAGTATTTCGTCCAACGAATCACCACGGATGCCAAGGGCCGCGATGGCAAACAGATCGCCAAGGAATGGATCGGGAAGTTGGCATCTGCGATTCGTCAGATCGACAATCGCCATATGATTACGGTCGGTGTCATCCCTTGGGCTCAGGTGTTTCCGGGGGCCAAGCCGGTGTTTTATTCGCCGGAAGCGTGCGGCCCGCTCGATTTCACCAGTGTGCATTTCTACCCGAAGAAAGGCGACATCGCTGGCTCACTCGCGGCATTGAAAATCTACAACGTGGGTAAACCTCTCGTGATCGAAGAGATTTTCCCGTTGAGTTGCAGCGTGGAAGAGACGGCCGCGTTCATTGATGGCTCGCGTTCGCACGCCGATGGCTGGATCAGTTTCTATTGGGGCAAAACGATCGAAGAGAACGAGCAGAAACGGGATGTGAACGGCATGCTTATCGCGCAATGGCTTCGCTGGTTCCGAGATCACGCCCACCCGAGTGAATGAGCTTCGAGATTCGAACCCGCGGGGAAACGTCGGCGAAGCGTTGCAACTTGTAACCGTACCCCCGGCAAGAATTGATCTTCGACAACTCGATTAATTCTCATTCTTTATTTTCCACCCGACTTGATCCAATCGTGAATTAGCTGCATTTCCGCAGCGGTGAGGCGTTCTTTGCCAGGTGGCGGCATCGAGCCATCCTTAATGCGGTCGAAGAGATCGCTTTCGTCCGGCTTCCCGGCGATTAACACTTTGCTATTCGGGCTTTTCTTGATCGCCGCGAGCGAACGCAGATCCAAATCCCCTTTGATGGATGGATCGCCGTGGCAAATGTTGCACTTCGCTTTGAAGATCGGCATCACTTTGTCGAACGAGACCATCGCCGAGGGCGGTTCCGGTTTGGGCTCCGGCTTCTTTGGCTCGGGCTTCGGTTCCGGTTCGGCGGGTTTCGTAGGCGGGGGTGGGGCCGCTTTCGTCGGCTTCGGTTTGGGCGTCTCCGGTTCGACCGGTTTCACCATCGGAGTCGGTTTCACCTCGGGAGCAGCGGTAGGCGTTGGCTTGAACCGATCCCGTTCCAGCTTGGCCAAGGACGTCGATTTGGCTTTCGCCACGACGGATTTATCTTCTCCGGCGCTTCGGCCAACCTCGAAACCGATGATCAAAAGCCCACCGAACACGGCAGCGGCAGCGAACATGGGCCAACGGGGTTTCTCGTGAAGTTCGGGCATATCGAATTCGCTCCGGGAATCGTTACCATCAGCTTTGCATACGGAACGGGTATTGTCACCCGGAAACGGCCGCGTTTTGATTTCGAGCAGCCTTCGAATTCCCTTAGCGGTTCGCGTGGGCCGGTACATCCGGGAAATCATTTCAAGTCCGAAGCTAACCCGGATGCCACGCAGATGAAACCCGGATCGGAGAAAACATCAACCCGACCGGTTCCTTGGGCGAGTCCAGTGCCCGAGGTCGCACACGATGAGTGCCAACGGCACCGGCTTGGCGTGGTCGGACATTGCGAAGGCTCCGATTATTTTACGATCTTCAACACGCGGTTGTTGTCGCTATCTGCGATGTACAGTTCGCCGGTTTTCGGGTGGGCGCTCACCCCGTGCGGCCGCGCCAATTCCACCATTTTCGGATCGCCATCCAATCCGCCCTTTCCCTTCGTGCCCTTGCCGGCAACGAGTTCCATGATTTCCTTGCCGGGGAGGTACCGGCGGATCTGGTGGTTTTCGGTATCGGCGATCAGCACGCTGCCATCGAGATCGATGCTGAGGAACTTCGGGCCGTTCATCGCGGCCGAAAGTGCCGGGCCGCCATCGCCCCCCTTCCCCGCCTTACCTGTACCCGCGACCGTGCGAATCTTGCCTTCCTTATCCACCACCCGCAGGGCGTGCCCGCCGCGTTCGAGAATGTACAGGTTCCCCTTCGCATCCACGGTCACGGCCCGAGGATCGACGAGCGGTTGATCCTTGGCCGGTTCGCCATCCTTCGGCACGCCGGCTTTGCCGGTGCCAGCGATGGTGGTGACGATTCCGGTTTTCGTTTGAATGGCACGCACCCGCTTGTTCCCGATATCGGCGACGTACAGTGTCGCTCCATCCGGCGTGAGAGCGATACAGATCGGTTGCGAAAACTCCGCTTTCAACGCATCGCCGCCATCTCCGGAGAAAGCCTTCTTGCCGGTACCGGCGAACGCTTCCACTTTCTTCGTGGCAGGATCGTACTTGCGGATGCAGTTGTTGAAGGTGTCGGCGAGATAGATCGTGCCGTCCTTGGCGACCGCGAGATTGTGCATCCCGTTGAACTCGGCTTTCATCGCATCGCCGCCATCGCCGGCCAATCCTTTCTTGCCGGTGCCAGCCAGCACTTCGACTTTCCCATCGGGTAGCAGTTTCTTCAGGCGCTCACCGCCGTTCATTTCCACGAAGAAGATATTCCCCTCTGTATCGAAATCGACGGCGAAGGGTTGAATCGTATCCGCAGTTGCAACTACGATCTTCTCCGCTCGCACGGCGATTGGCAGCGAAAGCAGAACGAGGAAAATAGCGATGCGATTCATGGTTCACCTTTTCGAGAGGGATAGCGGCACAATGCAGTTATAGGCTATTCCTGTGGGCATCGCGCAGATCGCAACGGGAATTTCGTATGACGCAAATCGAGTTGATTATCGCACTGTTCGCCGCGGTGACGGCCTTCGGCGTTCTCGCCACATGGATGAAAATACCCTACCCGATCCTCCTCGTGTTGGGCGGCTTGCTTTTGAGCCTACAACCTTGGGCACCGCGTTACGAACTTCCACCGAATACCGTGTTCCTGTTGTTCCTGCCACCGTTGCTCTATTCGGCGGCATTCAACACCGAGTGGGCATTGTTCCGCCAACAATTGCGGGCGATCTCGCTCCTCGCCATCGGCTTGGTGCTGTTCACTACGGTGCTCGTTGCGGCGGTGTGCCATTACGGCCTCGGCTTGCCGTGGGGGGTGGGGTTCGTGCTCGGCGCCATCGTTTCTCCACCCGATGCCGTCGCGGCCACGGCGATCACACAACGGGTGAAGTTGCCGAGGATCGTCAACACGATTTTGGAAGGGGAGAGTATGGTGAACGATGCATCCGCGCTCGTCGCCTACCGCGTGGCCATCGCCGCCGTGGTCACCGGATTCTTCGACCTCGGCGATGCGACCAAAGATTTCTTTGTGATGGGCCTGGGCGGTATCGGCATCGGCATCGTCGGGGCGATGATTATGGTGAAGTTGCACCGATTCTTGAATCACCGCAAACTCGCCGATGCGAAGCTCACGATCATGATGACGCTGCTCACGCCCTACGCCGTGTACCTCCCGGCGGAACACCTCCACGTTTCCGGCGTGCTCGCCACGGTGGCCGCAGGGTTGTGGATCGGCACGAGGTGCTCCAGCATCTTCGATCAGGAATGGTATCTCGAAGCCCGCACGGTGTGGGAAATGATGGAATTTGTGCTGAACGGGCTGATATTCATTCTCATCGGCTTCCAACTGCCATTGATCCTCGACGCGGTGGAGTCCAAGCAAGAAATCACGGATCTCGCTTTCGACACCGCGATGATCTGCGGCGTGGTGATCCTTTCCCGCTTGGTGTGGATCTTTCCCGCCGCGTACTTGTCGAGGTGGTTCGATCGCGTCGCGTTCCACAAAATGGACCCCTACCCGCCGGTGAAACACGTATTTATCGTCGGTTGGACGGGGATGCGCGGCGTGGTCTCGCTCGCCGCCGCGATGGCGATCCCGATGAAAACGCAAAGCGGAGAACCGTTCCCCCACCGCGAGTTGATCCAGTTCCTTACGTTCTGGGTCATCTTCGCAACGCTGGTATTGCAAGGGCTGTCGCTGCCGTTCCTCATCCGCTGGCTCCGCATCACCGATGATGACAAGGAACCGGAACCGGACGTGCCCAACCAGCGCTGCTGACGAACCGACTATTCGAAACGAATGATCAAGTCGCCGCCATCGACTTGGGTGCCCGGCTTCACCAGCAACTCGGCGACGGTGGCGGCATGCTGAGCGTAGATCGTACTTTCCATCTTCATCGCTTCGAGCATGGCCAGCTTCTGCCCGACCGCGACGACTTCACCCACGCCCACCGCGATGGTCACCACGGCCCCCGGCATTGGCGCCCCCACATGTTTGGGGTTCGCCGCATCGGCCTTGGCCCGCGCACTGGATACCACGCCCAGCGAACGATCGGCGATCAGCACTTCCCGAGGCTGGCCGTTGAGTTCGTAGTACACCACACGCTTGCCGTCGGCATTGGGTTCGCCCACCGTTTGCAGTTTGATGATGAGCGTCTTGCCCGGTTCGATCTCGACGCCGACTTCGTCGCCTTTCTCCAAGCCGTAGAAGAACAACGGCGTCGGCAACACGCTCACATCGGAATACTTGGCTTCGTGTTCCGCGAACTCGGCGAATACCTTCGGGTACAACAAATACGAGAGAACATCTTGTTGCGTCGCTTCGCGGTGCAACTTCTCCGTGAGTTGCTTTTGAGCCGCTTCCATATCGGCGGGAGGGAGAGTCGCACCGGGGCGATCCGTTAACGGCACACGGTCGCGGACGATCCTCTTCTGCAACGCAGGGGGGAAGCCGCCGGGGGGCTGGCCCAGCTTGCCTTCAAAGAACTCGACCACCGATTCGGGGAAGGCCAGTTCGCGGGCCGGATTCTCTACGTCCGCCACGCTCAGGTTGTTGGCGATCATGAACAGTGTCATGTCGCCCACGACCTTCGACGTCGGCGTGACCTTCACGATGTCGCCGAACAGCGTGTTCACTTCCGCATACTTCTTGCCGACTTCGGACCAGCGGTCGCCGAGGCCCAAACTCTTCGCCTGCACAAACAGGTTCGCGTATTGGCCGCCCGGCATCTCGTGCAGGTACACCTCGGCAGAACTCGACAATTGCCCGGTTTCGAAGGGGGAATAGTACTTCCGCACTTCCTCCCAGTACCCGGCCGTTTCCTGCAATGGATCGAAGGCCAAGCCCGTATCGCGGTCGCCGAAGCGCATCGTTTCCACAAGGGCATTCAAGTTTGGCTGAGCCGTGATGCCCGAGAGCGGAGCGAACGCGGCATCGACGATATCAACCCCTTCTTCGGCTGCGAGCATGTACGTGGCGAGTTGGCCCCCGGCGGTATCGTGCGTGTGCAGGTGGATCGGCACATCGATCTCGGCACGCAAGGCCTTCACGAGTTTGCGAGCCGCCAGCGGCTTCAGCAGCCCGGCCATGTCCTTGATCGCCAAGAAGTGCGACCCGCGCTTCACCAGTTCCTTCGCTAGATCGACGAAGTATTTCAGCGTGAACTTGTCCCGCTTGTCGTCGAGGATGTCCCCCGTGTAGCAGATCGCCGCTTCGCAAATCGAATCGGTCTTCCGCACGGCTTCGATGGCGAGGTTCAGGTTCGGCAGCCAGTTGTTGGCATCGAAGATCCGGAAGATGTCCATGCCGGACCGTGCCGCTTCCTTCACGAAGGCGTACACAACGTTGTCCGGGTAGTTCGTGTAGCCCACCGCACTCGCGGACCGCAACAACATCTGAAAGAGGATGTTGGGAATGCGTTCCCGCAGCTTCGCCAAGCGTTCCCACGGATCCTCCTTGAGAAACCGCATCGACGTATCGAAGGTGGCCCCGCCCCAGTTTTCCAGGCTGAAGAGGCCGGTGTGTTCCTTGGCGTACCGCCCGGCCACGGCCAGCATGTCGTACGTGCGCATCCGCGTGGCCAACAGCGACTGATGCGCGTCCCGCATCGTCGTATCGGTGATGAGCAATCGCTTTTGTTCCCGCACCCAGCGGGCGAACTTCTCCGCGCCGAGCTTTTTGAAAATGTCCCGCGTGCCCTCCGGCAAGTTGTCGACCTTATTCGTGTGAACGGAACCGGTCGCTGTGGTGTGCCAAGGGACTTCGCCCGTGCCGGGGGTACCGAGTTTCGGGCGTTCTTTGCCTTTCACGTCCGGGTGGCCGTTGACGATCACATCGGCGATGTACGTCAGCAACTTCGTGGCGCGATCCTGCCGGGTACTCAACTGGAAAAGCTCGGGCGTTTCATCGAGGAACCGCGTGGTCACGGAGCCATCGAGGAACTGCGGGTGAACCACGAGGTTCAGCAGGAAGGGGATGTTCGTCTTCACCCCGCGAACCCGGAACTCCTGCAGGCTGCGTTCCATCCGCCGCGCGGCATCCACGAACCGCAAACCACTCGATGACACTTTCACCAAAAGCGAATCGTAGAACGGCGTGATGACCGCCCCGTTGAAGGCACTCCCGGCATCGAGCCGAATACCGGCACCCCCGGCGGAGCGGTAAGCCGTAAGCCGGCCGTAATCGGGCATGAAGCCGTTGGCAGGATCTTCGGTGGTCACACGGGCCTGGATCGCGAAGCCCTGCGCGATGATCTTCGATTGGTCGCCGAGGCCGATTTCGGGATCGCCCAGCTTCATCCCTTGGGCGATGAGGATTTGCGTACGGACAATGTCGTAACCGGTGATCACTTCTGTGACGGTGTGTTCGACTTGGATCCGCGGGTTCACTTCTATGAAGTAGAACTTCTTCGCCTCGGTGTCGTAAAGGAACTCCACGGTACTGGCGTTATCGATACCCACTGTGCGACCCACAGCCAACGCCGCATCGAGAATGCCCTGGCGAACGTCTTCGGGCAGGTTCGGCGCCGGGGCGAGTTCGACCACTTTCTGGTGTCGGCGTTGAATGGAACAATCCCGTTCAAACAGGTGGATCAGGCCGCCGTGCTTGTCGCCCAGCAGTTGCACTTCGATATGTTTGGCCCGCTGCACGAACTTTTCGAGGAACGCATCCGAGTTGCCGAAGGCTTGGCCCGCTTCGCGCTGCGCAGCTTCCAACGAATCCTTGAGCTTATCCGCCGAGTGAACGACGCGCATCCCACGACCGCCGCCCCCCATCGATGCTTTGATGATGATTGGATAGCCGAGTTTCTCCGCAAGCCCGGCCGCTTCCTCGAACGATGCGACCGGCTTATCTGTGCCGGAAAGCACGGGAACCTTGGCCAGTTGGGCGATCTTCCGCGCCGCAACTTTGTCCCCCAGCTTCTCGAGGATTTCCTGCCGCGGCCCGACAAATACGATCCCCGCTTCCGCACAAGCTTGGGCGAACTGAGCGTTCTCGCTGAGGAAGCCATAGCCGGGGTGGATGCCGTCGGCCCCGATCTCCTTGGCGACGTTGATGATGCTGGGAATATCGAGGTAGGCCCGGATCGGTTCGCCCGGTTTGCCTACGCGGTAGGCTTCGTCCGCCTTGAAGCGATGTAAGGCGAAGCGATCTTCGTGCGAGAAGATGGCGACCGTTTTGATGCCGAGTTCGTGGGCGGAACGGAACACGCGGATCGCGATTTCGCTGCGATTCGCAACGAGCAATTTCTTGATGGGCTTGGTCACACTGGCAACGGGCATACCATCGCTCCGGGAGAGGCGGGGCTTTTCCGCGATGATATGGATTACTGCACATCGGGGGAGGCTCCGGGTGTATGCTGGGGGACATGAAAACTCTCCAACCGGCGGTATCTTCGGAAGTGGCGGAGGGTTTACGCACTGCGAAGCCCGTGGTGGCATTGGAATCGACGTTGATCGCCCACGGCTTGCCGTGGCCGGTGAACTTTGAAACGGCATTGGAATGTGAACAGGCGGTGCGTGAGCATGGAGCCATACCCGCGACGATTGCGATCTGGCAAGGCGTGCCCAAGGTGGGATTGAACGAAGAACAACTGCGTGAACTCGCACAATCGAATGACGTTCTGAAAGCGAGCCGGCGCGATCTCGGTTACGCGATGGCGATGAAACGCACCGCCGCGACCACCGTGAGTGCGACGATGGTATTGGCACATGCGGCGGGCATTCGCGTGTTCGCTACTGGAGGCATCGGCGGTGCCCACCGTTCCCCCGCTTGGGACGTCTCCGCCGATCTCATCGAGCTTTCGCGCACGCCGGTGTTGGTGGTGTGCGCCGGGGCCAAGAGCATCCTCGACATCCCCCGCACGCTGGAAATCCTGGAAACCCACGGCGTGCCGGTATGGGGCTACCGCACGGATACCTTCCCGCTGTTCTACACCTCCGGTGGAACTGCTCCGGTGAATGCCCGCTTCGACGATCCCGCACACGTTGCGGCCGCGTTCGCGGCGCACGTTTCACTCGGGAGCGCCGGCGCAGTGCTTGCCCAAGCTTTGGAGGAAAGCGACGCGATCCCGGAAGCCGAGTTCGAAGAAGCGTTACGGATGGCTGAAGCCGAGGCGGAATTCGCCGGCATCGCCGGGGCGAAGGTGACACCATTCCTACTGAAACGGATTGCAGAACTGACCGACGGGAAGACGCTGACCGCCAACCGGAAACTCATCGTGGCGAACGCGAAGCTAGCGGCTCTGGTGGCGAAGTTTTTGTAGGGTGGGCACTGCCCACCTCTTCGTAATCCAATGGGCAGAGCCCACCCCCGATCAACCTCACCCCATGAATCCGCACACCATTCCACCGCGCCGCCCGAGGTTATGCCCCTGCGGTGGTGCCGCACCCGGCCCCATATCGCCGGCCAAAGCGCCTCGATACGACGCCTGTTGCGGCCGGTATATTGATGCCGGTTTGACCGCGCAGAACGCTTGGGAACTGATGCGCTCACGCTACAGTGCCTATGTGCTCGGAGTGTCCGATTATCTGCGGGCGACGTGGACGCCTCACAGCTGCCCCGCCGACCTCGAAGTCGACCTGACCGCACACGACGCCCCACGCTGGATGGGCCTGCAGATCCAGCGTTTCGCCGCACTCGACGATACGCATGCCGAGGTTGAATTCGTTGCACGGTTCAAGGTCGATGGCCGCACGCACCGGTTGCACGAAACGAGTCGTTTCCTCCGCGGCGAAGACGGCCGCTGGCGCTATATGGACGGCGACCTGAGTGAGAGTTGATTCGGGGGATTCTTTGGATTTGGGGTCATGTCGCCGGTTGCTTGTCTGGATGCAGATACACGAAGCTCTTGCCCAACCGGCCGCCGTAGTTGCCGGCGCTGATTCGTAGCAATCCTTCCACATCCTTCGCGGCCGCGATCGCGGCTTGGGTCGCTTCGGCAATCGTCTTCAAATCGGGGCCGTTGATGATGATCTCCTGCACGCTCACCACGCCTTCGGGCAAGCGGGTTTCCACGCCCGGCTTACCGCGGAGCGTCGGGCAATACTCGGCGTAGGTGCTGGCGATGCTGAACTTGTACTTGCTCCCCGCCTTGCTGCCGCTGGAAGCAACGCCGCCGGGGAATGGCATGGAGATCGGTAGGTTCGTTTTTCGGCAGGCTTCCGCTGCGAGAACCGCCGCGTCGAGTGCGGCTTCCGGCGTGCCACCGAAGAACCAGAGGTTGCCGCCCATCAGCCCTTCCGCCCAACCGCAACGGCGTTCGATCACGAACTCACCCGAGAGGATCGGGATCACACGCACATTGCGGCCGAAGCGTTCGGTCTTGAATTGATGGCCGTCGCCGAAGTAACTCACCTTGCGGCCCAGCGGAAACCAGCGTTCTTCGGCGGGGAGCACGTTGAAGCAGGCGGTCGTCGGGCAAGTGAGGATGTTCTGGCTGACGCGGACGAGCAACGCCCGTTCGAGTTTCTGTTCGCGTTCCTTCCAGAACCTCGGCACATGGAATTGCAATATCACACCGGGGCGGCCGTCCGGCCCTGTGGTGTACCGGCTCGCGTCCGCTTCGCAATCGCAGAGGATGCTGGAACTGGCGTTGCCTGTCGCGGCATTCGCCGCGATGTCCAGCCAATGCCGATCGCGAGCGGTCACCAGGACTTCCGCATAGATGCTGCGGAATGCCTCGGCATAGGTGTCTTCAATGATCGCGGGCATGGTCACTTCACTTCGATGGGTGCGGATTCCTTACCGTTCGTGGCGAACACGACTCGCTTGATGCCATCCTTCGGCACGCTCAAGATCAGCGGGGAGGCGAACGTCGCTGTACCGGGTGGATCGATGGTGGCCGTGTAGGTAACGATCAAGGTGCCGTCGGCGACTTTCGTGCTGACGTCCGAATAGGTCGTCACGGCGCTCGCCCGTGTAATCGTGGCCACGACGATGCTTTTCTCGAAGGCATCCATCTTCACCGGATTGGGCTTGTTGTTCCCCTTCCCCATCAGCGGGGGCACGGGGGCGAATACCTTGCCGAAGGCTTCCGCATCGCCGAACACAAGTTGCGAAACGTCCCCCTTCAACCCCGAGTTGTTCTTCTCGAAGTGCCCGAGGTGACGAATGAATTCTACGGGCTTACCTTCCGGCGTTGCCGGAACCGGTGCAGCGAGCATGGCCGAAACGAGAGTGATTACGATCATCGAATTCTCCGATATTACCGAGGCTGAAGCGTCAGCGAAGCGAAAGGAACGCCTCGCTTCAGCCTCCGAAAACTACTTTGCCACGTCGATCTTCGGCGGGCTGCGGAAGCCTTCCGCAATCGCGGCACATTGTTCGACAGTCATTTCGCCTTCTTGCAACCAGATGCGGTAGGCGAGCTTCAACGGCGTTTGCGGAGTGAGGTCGTACTCGAAGTAATCGCCGAAGCGGCCGTAATCCCGTTCGCTGTGGCGGGTCTCGCCGGGGTTGGAGGGCGAGCCGATCCGCAGGGCGGTGAATCGCTTGCCAGACACGACGAAGCTACAGGCATCCCACGGTAGGTTCACGGCCTTGGGATCTTTGCCCTTCGCGTCCCAGTTGCGGGTTTCACCCGGCTTGCCGATGCCATCGGGCCGAACGTAATACGTTTGCTTGTTCGTCTTGGAGACTTCGTGATTGGCGCGGAAGTGGAACCCAGCGTGCTGGGGGTCGCCATCAAGGCGAACCTTCGGTAGATCGGTGCTGAGAGTCGTCTTCCAGTCGAGTAGCGTGCCGCCGGGGGCCTTATACACAGTGACGGTACGATCTTCGTGGGCGAAGGCTTTGCCATCTTCGCCGTACCAAGCGATCTTGGCGGTGTGGCTCGCGGATACCGGTGTGATCTGCGTTTCCATCTTGGGTTCGGCGTTGCTGTAGGCGTTCTTGGTACCGTGCCAAACGTCGGCGGTTTGTTTGTCGCCGTAGCTGGTCTTATTGAAGCCGAAGAACAGGCCGCGGTGGTGCGGGAACTGTGCCTCCTTGGCGGATTCGGCGGTGCCACTGTTCACGATGATTTCGCCCTTGGCGGGGTCGAACATTTGGTGGAACGGTTTGAAGGTGGGGTAGTGGGCCTTAGGATCGCGCGGCTTGTTCACGAAGCGCACGACCGGCCGGGTGCCGTCGAGAACATCCACGTATTCGCCGGCCACTTCCTTAAAAGAGAACGCGGCCGGGTCAGCCGGTTTTTCCGAGGCGTTGATCTTCACAACTTCCCCGGCCTTCAGCACCGGTAACACTTTGACCGGTTTGCCATCGACGGTCACGACGACGTCGGCCCCATCTTTGGCCCCGCCCGTCACAGTTACAGTTTGTGCAATCGCCGCTAAGGGCGAGAGCAACAACAACAGGCTCAAACGGAACATGGAATCACCTCGGGAGGAAAGCGGCGGGGTATTGCCCGCCGGGGTTAGGATTTGTTGAACACAAACTTCTTGGGGTTGCCCGGGGCCAGCGAAGTACCCACGGCTGGCCTGTACAGTATGACATCTTCGATCTTGCGGGCCAATTCAAAATCTTTGTCGGTGATGCCCCCGGCATCGTGGGTCTGGAGCTTCACCGTGAACTTGCCCCAAGTAACGGCGAGATCGGCGTGGTGCCAAGCAGCTTCGCAGAGGTAGCCCACCGCGTTCACGGCCATGAGCGTTTGCGGCCAGCCGTCGGTGTTGTACTTCCGGCGGATCCAGCCATCTTCGTAATACCATTCCGCGAGGCCGTACTCGGCGAACTTCGCGGGGATTTCAGATTCGGAATAGGTGGGCTTCTTCTCGGCCATGATGAGTTCTCCTTGAAATTATTGAACCGCCAAGGCGAGGGGACGCCAAGGTACAGAGTTGGATTATTCCAAATTTTCTAACAATCCTCGGATTTACTTGGGTTCTCCGCGCCTTGGCAGTTCAATAATCTTTATTTCTGAAGGATGCAATTATGCCGACCGACCGCGACCGGCTCCAACAACTCTTCCGCGAACGCGCTTTGCAATTCGGCGACTTCACCCTCGCATCGGGCCAGAAGAGCAAGTACTACGTGAACTCGAAGAAGGTGCTCTTCCACGCCGAGGCGATTACGCTTCTCGGGGAACAACTCTATGAAGCCACGGCCGACCTGCAGTTCCAAGGCATCGGTGGCTTGGAAGTCGGGGCGATTCCCATGGCGGCCGCGGTGCTCACCGCGTTTCACCGGCACGGTCGAGCGATGGAAGGATTCTTCGTGCGCAAGCAAGCCAAGGGGCACGGCGCGATGGCCAAGATCGAAGGGGAGATCAAACCGGGCGACAGCCTCGTGCTGATCGACGATGTGCTGACCACCGGCGGCAGCGTGAAGCAAGCTATCGACGCCGTGGAGGAACTCGGCTGCAAAGTTCTCCGCGTTGTTTGCATCTGCGACCGCCTACAAGGTGCCAAGGAATTGCTCACGAAGTACGATTACCGGCCGATCTTCACCATCCGCGACTTCGGCATCTGAGGGGTGCGGCAAAAATTTCTGGCGGTTGTCCCCACCACCCGCCGAAACCTTCGGTTTCGATGACCTTCCCCGCATCATTCCAATGGGAATTTGAACCCATTTGTGCCTCCGCACCCAGAGCACAAACCCCCACCAAAAGATCGAACGCTTCCAACGTATTGGCAATGCATTACGACAGCAGCATCGCTCAAGCCGACTTTTGTGCCCTCAGTTCCGCCCACCTACCCCTCCCCGGGCACAATCGCATCGACTGTCGAGTAATTCGACGGCAAATCATGAAATATCGACAAATTGCAAGAGCCACTCGACCTATGAAGGGGAGGTCGTTGGTCGAGCGGAGCGGGAACGGCGGGGGGAGTGCCAGAAAAATTTGCCAGACCCGATCCAATTGCAAATCGAATCCGCGTAGACACACGCCGCACCAACCGACTACACTCTTTCACTTCACCCAGATTTTCCGCAAGGAGGCGGCCCATGCAATCATGCCTCGTTACCGGCGGAGCCGGTTTTATCGGTTCCCATCTGGTGGATGATCTCGTCGCCGGCGGGTGCCGGGTGCGTATCCTCGACGATTTCAGCACCGGCCTTCGTTCTAACATCGCCCACCACGGTGCCAAAATCGAGATTGTCGAAGGCACTCTCACCGATCCGGCCGTGCTCGCCAATGCCACCGATGGAATGCATGTGATTTATCACTTGGGGGCGCTCGCGTCCGTCGCCCGAAGTGTGGAAAGTCCGGCGGTCACGCACGCCGCGTGTGCGACGGGTACGCTGCTACTTTTGGATGCCGCTCGCAAGGCGGGTGTGAAGCGAGTGGTGTACGCCGGGAGTTCGAGTGCGTACGGTGGCAACACCGGCGAAGCGGGCCAAACCGAAGACATGCTCCCGATGGCGAAATCCCCGTACGCGGCGGCCAAGCTCGCCGGGGAACTCTACATGCAAGCGTTTGCCGCGACGTACGGCCTCGAAACTGTCCGCGTGCGTTTCTTCAACATCTTTGGCCCCCGGCAGCGTTCCGATTCCCCCTACTCGGGTGTGATCGCACTTTTCACTGCCGCGATTTCCAAGGGGGACGCCCCGATGATCCAAGGCGATGGCCTGCAATCTCGGGACTTCACCTACGTGGCGAACGCCGTGCAGGCACTACGCAAAGCCGCGGCGGCTCCTGCGGAGCGAGCTTCGGGCAAGGTGTACAACGTCGGCACCGGCCGCAGCGTGACCATTCTCGAATTGGTGAACGAGCTGAACGCGCTCCTCGGCGGAAAGCACGCCCCGAAGTTCGGCCCGAGCCGCATCGGCGATGTACGATTCTCGCTGGCCGATATTTCCCGAACCCGAAGCGACTTGGGTTACGAACCGAAGGTGAGTTTCGAGGACGGGCTGAAGAAAACGGTGGAATGGTACAGGCAGACATCCCGCATGGCGATTTGAACTTCGGTTTATTCCCGCAACTCGATCGGGAACACGTAAACGTTCTCGCCGCCCGGCTTCACTTCTCGCTCGACCCCCGATTGATCGGGCCGTCGCAACGACGCGGGGAAGGCCCGTTCCCAATCGCTGCCGTACCATTCGGGCGGTTCGGCGAAGCCGATGTGATACCAACCGGGTAACAGCGGCTCGGCGAATTGGAACGTTCCATCCGATTCTACAAACGTCGATACGATTTTCCCCGCGCAGCCGCGATCCCGATCCGGGGTGAAGCAAATCAAACCGCCCCCCATGGAACGGCCTTGGAACGTCGCGCTCCCGCGTACCGATACCGCGACCTCGGCGGCGGGTTTTCCGCACCCCGTCGCCCAGACCAAACACCATCCCAGAAAGATACGTTTCATGGCACGGTTCCGATCGCATAGAATCAACCCGTAGTATCGGCACGCCGTGCGGCCTTTCTCCACCCCTTTGCTCGGCTCGCCGGCAGTGTGGGTCGAATTTCAACATTCCAACGTGGGCCGTCCCGTGAGTGAACCCGAATTCCGATGTTTGATTTGCGATAAAGCCTTCGCGGAAGGAGCCGATCCGGCATTGCCGAGGGAAACCTGCGGCCAATGCGGCAAAGCGATCCTCTCCCAAACGGCTTCAACTACGCTGCCGGTCGCGGAGGTCGTGCCGTTGGTTCGCCCGGCGGAGGTGCCCGTGGTGCAAACGGTGAAACCGCCGCCGATTCCCGAAACCTTCCCGAAAGCGAGGATTGTTTCTCCAACGATCCCCACACGATTCTCGCCGAAGGCTGAAACCGTAGATATCGAACCGCCCCGGCCAAAATTGGCATTCGCATTGTTCGTCGCGTTTCTCACTCTCATTGCCATCATGGCGTCGCTCACGGTGATCGGCTACACGATCGTCACGGGGTTGAAACAAGCGGCCAAACGGGTGGAAGCGGTGCCAACCGTGCGGGCCACCGTTCCGACCACCCCCGGGAAGTAGCCATGCGAATCGGATTTCTCGGGGCGTTGGTGGCATGCTCCGCCGGGTTCGCCGCTCCGCTCGATCCGGAGATGCAATCGGCTTTGACTTGGCGGATCGTGTTGAACGCCGAAACGAGCGATGCCATACCCGCCGAGTTCCGCAAACAGTTCTGCCGCGATCTCCGCATGGCACTCGCAACCGGTTTCGAGAAGCAACTCTGCCGGGTGGAGGTGATCGATCTCGCCGAGGTTGCTCCGGACTCTTGGGAACCTCTGTGTAAGGAATTCCAAAAGCGAGGCTGGCCCGCATTAGAAAACGATTCCGCCCGTGTGCTCGATGGTCGAAAAACTCACTTCGTGAAACTCGGCTTCCAGAACGGCACCTACCGTTTGGAGGCCCGCCAATACGATGGCTTCACCGGGTTGATTTCGCCACACCTCGCCAGCAAGGAAACGGCGTCGCCCGAATTGGTCGCCCGTTTGGCCGGGCTGATGCTCGCCCCCGAATACGGGGCCGTCGGCACGGTGGCACCGAACCCGACCGATTCTAAAAGCATTCGCGTTCGCCTTCGCGGCGGTAAAATTCCCGGCGCGGAAATGCTCGTTCAAGCGAACGACATCTTCGCCTGCAGCACTGTCACCGAAAATGGTTCCACTCGGAAAGGGATTGCAAGGCCGTACACCTATTTGCGGGTACTCGGGCCGGCGGTGGAAGGCGAAGTGCGATGCGAAGTCCTTTCTAGGTACAAGCAGCCGTTGGAAGAACGCAAGGACATCGTGGGCTTCCGCTGCATGAAAATCGCCGCGAGAACCGCACCGATCCGGTTGAAGATACTCGATACCGATGGCAACCCAGCCCCGGCGAATGCCCCTTTCGAACTTTGGGCGGACGATAGTGCCTTCCTCGCGGATCCCACCCCGCGGAATCGCTTCGACTTCCAGAACAACATCTTCACTTCCATTCGGCCTTTGGAAAAACTCGCCTGCGTGGTGGTGAAACTCGGGGCGACCCGCCGGGAAGCTTTCGTATTGCCCGTGGGCGGCCCCAACGATCCCCCGATCGAACTCCGGCTTCACCTCAAGCCCGAAGATATCGCCCGAGCGGAATTCGATCAATCGTGCGAGGATCTTCGCAGAAAGGTCGCGCAGGCTGCACTCGATCAAGTCGAATTGTTCCGTACACTCGGCCAACTCATCGGCGATGGCAAGAACGAAGAGGCTTTGGCGAAGGCGACCGCCGGACAGAAATCGGCGGAAGCGAAAGAAGTCGCACTCCGAACCGAACTCGACTTGCTCCGCAAAGATGCCCTCGCCTCCACCGAAGCTGCGGCCCGTTTGCTCGCGGCGTGCGATAAGCAATTGAGCCAACTTCGAACGGATCGCCCCAAACTCGAAACGACGATCGTCGATTTGAAAGGGGCCGTCGCGAAAGCGAACGATCCCGTGCGTTACGAACGGGAATTCCGCGCCAAGGAACTCGCCCGCCAAATCGAATACCACGTCGGCCGGGGGGAAATTCCCACGGCACTCGAACTGTACGACCGATTGATCGAACTGACGCAACAAGCGGATCTGACCGCGAAGAAAACGAAGCTCGAAGCCGAGTGGAAGCCGAAGGACGATGCCCACTCCGCGGCCCGGAAAGTCCTTTTCGACCAATGGCGCAAGGCCATCGCGTACGATGAATTCTCCACCGCCGTGCCGAAGCTAAAATCGATGGTCGAAGAATTTGCCCGGCATTCGGACAAGCACGCTTTGAAGAACTTCCTCGCTTCGCTGCCCACGGCCACGGCCCGGCTCGCCGAGTTGGTGGGTTCCCTCGACGAATCGATCTTTGCGAACCGCGAAATGCTCACCGCGATCAAGCAATGGAACGAAGATATCCGCAAAGCCGATGACGCGGCCACCGCGGCCCTGAAATAGGAACTCGCTATGCCCCGTGCGGTCGTGTTGCTCAGTGGCGGCTTGGATAGTGCCACCACCTTGGCGTGGGCCAAAGCCCACGGTTACGAACCTTTCGCCCTCAGCGTGAACTACGGCCAACGGCACAAGATCGAACTCGAACGCGCCGACCTCGTGGCCAAGCAACTCGGGGCGATCGAACACCGCACCGTGACGATGGATCTCCGGGCCATCGGCGGCTCCGCCCTCACGGCAAACATCGACGTTCCCAAGGATCGCTCGGACGAAGCCATGAGCCACGGCGTGCCGATCACTTATGTGCCCGCCCGCAACACGATTCTCCTCGGCCTCGCCCTCGGCTACGCCGAGACGGTGAAAGCGTTCGACATTTTCCTCGGTGCCAACGTTCTCGATTACTCCGGTTACCCCGATTGTCGGCCGGAGTTCCTCGGAGCGTTCGAGGCCTTGGCGAACCTCGCCACGCAAGCCGCAATCGAAGGGGGCCGGTTCCGCATCCACGCACCGCTGTTGCAAATGACCAAAGCGGAGATCATTCGCCTCGGGGTGCAATTGGGTGTCGATTACGGAATCACCTTGAGTTGTTACGACCCGGACGAACGCGGAGGCGCCTGCGGGCGCTGCGATTCGTGTATTCTTCGCAAGAAGGGGTTCGCCGAAGCGGGAATCCCCGATCCGAACACCTATTAATAAAGCATGGCACAAAAATCTCCTAATCCCAGTGAACCACTCCGCCGCGCCCCGATCCACCGGCTCACCGGCCCGGTGCGGCGCATCCTCGCCATGGAAACCGCCAGCGGTATCGTGTTGTTCGCATGCGCCGTGATTGCGATGGTGTTGGCGAACTCACCATTCGCGGCGGATGTCGAACACTTCTGGGAAACCCCGATCCACTTGGGCCTCGGCGATTGGCGCTTCGATAAACCCCTGCATTTCTGGATCGACGACGGGCTGATGGCGATCTTCTTCTTCGTGGTCGGGTTGGAAATCAAACGGGAACTGCTCGGCGGCGAATTGCGAACTTTCCAGCGGGCCATGCTGCCCGCCTTCGCCGCACTCGGCGGTATGGTTGGCCCAGCCCTCGTTTATTTCGCGTACGGGTTTGATGGACCCGCCGCCCGCGGCTGGGGCATACCGATGGCGACCGACATCGCTTTCGTCGTCGGTGTCATGGCGCTGTTCGGTTCGCGCGTCCCGTTCGGCCTGAAAATCTTTCTGCTCTCGCTGGCCATCGTCGATGACCTTGGGGCGGTCGTCGTGATCGCCGTGTTCTATACGGATCAAATCAATCTGCTGATGCTCGGCTTGTCGTTGGGCGGGTTCGTACTCACCATAACATTGAACTGGCTGGGGGTGCGCCCCGTGCCGGTGTACGTCGCCGTGGGTGCCGCGACGTGGCTGGCGTTGTACAAGTCGGGGATTCACCCGACGATCGCGGGAGTCATACTCGGTTTGCTTACCCCGTACCGAGCCTGGCTGGATCGGGACACATTGCGAATGGTTTTCAACGAAGTCGATGGGAACTTGGCCGACACTCCGGATCACCAGAAAATTGAGCCTACCGATGTTGCCATGTTGCAATACGCCGCACGTGAAGTGGTTTCGCCTCTCGCACGGTTGGAAAGCCGGCTTCATCCGTGGGTCGGCTACGCCATCATGCCTTTGTTCGCGCTAGCCAATGCGGGCGTGCCGGTGAAGACGGAATCCTTAGGCGACCCCGTGGGATTGATGATCGCCATCGCACTCGTAATCGGGAAGACTTTGGGCATCTTCGGGTTTAGCTACATTGCGGTCAAATGCAAACTCGCACGCTTGCCAAACGGAGTCTCCTGGCGAATGATACTGGCCGCGGCGATGCTCGGCGGCATCGGTTTCACAATGGCATTGTTCATCGCCGGGTTGGCATTCCTCGGGCACCCGGCCAACTTGGAAGCCGCGAAGACGGGCATTCTGATCGGCAGTCTGATCGCAGGTATCGGCGGAGCATTGCTGATGCGGTGGGCGGTGAACAATCCGAGCCGGAAGCGTAAGCGATAACCTTCATTCAAATCGTCGCTTACGCTTCCGGCTCAGTTAGGATTTGCTCCCTCACTTCTTCAAATCGGCCTTAGCCTTCTTCAACTTCTCGGTGATCTTCTTGCGGCGCTCGGAATCCCGCTTCGAGATGTCTTCGAACTTCAGCGCCTTCATCCACGTTTCGATGGCCAACTTGGTATCGCCTTGGGCGATGTACACATCGGCGAGGTGATCCCAGATTTCCATGTGGGCGCCCTCTTCGTCGTCTTTGATCGATTCCAGCAGGTACTTCTTCGCTTCGTCGTATTTCTTGTTCTTGTACAGCACCCAACCGAGGCTATCGAGGTACGCCGCGTTGGCTTTCTTCGAGGTTTCCTCGTCGATCTTTCCCTCTTCAAAGAGCTTCTTGCGGGCTTTCTCGTCGAGTTCGATCGCCTTGCGAATCAGCTTTTCCGATTCCTCCATCTTCTGGTCGTTGTCGGCCCAGATGAAGCCGAGGTCGTTGTAGTACGTCGCGGCGTCCGGATCTTCCTTGATGAGTTCTTCGAGGATCTTTGCGGCTTCGTCGATCTTTTTGCTATCGACGTACAAGCTCGTCATCACGTAGCGGGCGTTCCGCACGATGCGTTTCTTCTCGTCGTCCTTCAGGGATTTGTCCTTTTCGATGCGTTTGACCACTTCGAGGTAGGTATCGATGGCGTCGTCGAACTTCCCGGCTTCGCGGAGTACATAGCCTTTGAGTTGGAGAGCGTACCAGCCCTTTTTGTCGAGTTCCACAAAACGGTTGACCATGTTCAACGCTTCGTCGTGTTCGCCGCGGCGGGCCTTCGATTGCACCATCCGTTCGATGGCGAGGCTCTTGGCCGCGTTCATTTCTTTGCCCTTGGCGTCGGATTCGAGCAGTTCCGCGCAGAGATCTTCCACGGCTTGGAACTTCTTCTGATCCCAGTATAAGTCGATGAGGCCGTCGTACGATTGGGCCATTTGCGAACCGCTTTCGAGCTTCTTCGCGGAGGCTTGGCAGAAGAGGTAGAACGCCTCGGCGTTTTTATAGTCCTTCAAATTTTGAGCCATTTTGCCGAGCAGGAACGCCGCGTTGAACTTGAACGGCGATTCCCCCTTCTTCGCTTCGGCCTGCATTCCGGAGGCCACGCCCACCAATCGCTTGGCGATGACTTTGTCTTTCAAGAGTTCCGTCAGCTTCGCTTGCATCGCGTCGGTGGTGGTCAGCGAGTTCAACTTCAAGGCCTGTTCCTTGAGTTGATCGTCGGTAACGGTGGGAACCGGGGCGGCCATCGTCCACGTACAAACGAGTGCCACAGTGATGGCGGCGTGGGTAAATCGGCGGGTGAACATGGGGGAATCCTTCGGCTGCGGGAATGACTTCACAGAATCATCTTACCCAAGTTGCGAATCCGCTGCCAGACGGAACATGTCGCCGGTCACTGTCCCGCGAACTTCGAGAGAAGTGTCGCATTTTGTCGAACTTGTCATTCTCACGGAGATTTGTGCCCTCGGTTTTGCACCCTCCGGTGAACCGCACCGGGGGGTGTTGCATTGCCCCCCGGTGTGGTTCCCCGAAACGGGGAACACTTTCACCGGGGGCTAAATCGGCACAATCCATCAATCCAAATAGACGAACTCGTTGGCGTTGAGCAGCATCAACGCGTACTGCTCCAGTGCCTTGACTTCGCTCAGAGTGTGTTTCGCCATCAGCGAACGGATGAACGAAACATCCTTTTCCACTTCCGCCTGCCCAGGTGCTCGGCCAGTTGAGATTCGTATTCCCGCGATCACCTGTTCCGGGAGTGTTTTACCTTCCTTAGAAATCCGTTGGGCGAACTTCTCCGCCTGTTCATTCGTGAACTCGCCGTTCAACATGCCGAGGGCTTGCGTCGGTACCGTGGTGGTAAAGCGCACCGGGCAACTGTTATCCGAATCGGCTTGATCGTTGTTCGATAAGATCGGCACTTGCAGCGACCGCTTCACGTGAATGTACACGCTTCGGCGGTTGCCCTCTTCCGGCTTCCCCGCGTTGTAGTGCCAGCCCGAGCCCGGCACCGATTGGCCTGCCAGCACTTCCTTCGGAATTTTCGGGTACACGCTCGGCCCATACATTTGCAGGTTCAAGGAACCGCTCGCGGCGAGAATGCTATCGCGCACTTCCTCGGAGTTCAGCCGACGCATGTTGAACCGCCAGTACCAGGTATTCGCCGGATCGGTCTTGGCGTTCACGAAATTGTTCGTGGAACTCCGTTGGTATGCGGCACTCGTCATCAGGAACTTGTGCATCCGTTTCAACGTCCAGGCGATCCCGTTGTCGCTGGGCTTCATGAACTCGGCGGCGAGCCAGTTCAACATTTCCGGGTGCGTCGGTTGGAAGCCGAGTTTGCCGAAGTCGTTGGGCGACGCCACCAACCCTTGGCCGAAGTGGTGCAACCAGAGGCGGTTCATCATCACGCGGGCCGTCATCGGATTTTTGTCGGAAGCGAGCCAATCGGCGAGCACAGTTCGGCGGCCGGACGATTTCGCCTCCTTCCCGGGGGCGGGCATCTTAGGCTCGGGAAAGCCGAAAATTTCCGGGAAGCCGGGCTTCACTTCGTTGCCGAGAGCGTGCGGATTACCACGGATGTTCAAGAACGTGGCGGGCGGGTCGGTCAAACAATTGTTGATGGAAAGGGTGAATTCCTGAGCCGGCACCGGCCGGCTCTGCAACTCTCGGAGCTTATCATGCCAGCGGGTGTACTGCTTCTTGTCCGCGTCACTCAGGAACATTGGCACTTTCTTCACGATCTGGTCGCGCTTG
>JBBQWA010000004.1:0-33950 GCA_038211045.1 Gemmatales bacterium | reverse complement strand
GTCGATTACCGTTGAAATACCGTCGCCGTTGCGAGAGCAAGCCGGGGGCAACCTGAAAGTGGCCGCCAGCGGGGCGACTGTGCAAGCCGTGCTCGAAGACCTCGTGGCGCAGTACCCGGCGTTGCAATCGAAGCTCTTCCTTGATGGCAAGCTGCGGGCGCACGTCAATGTGTTGTTGAACGACGAAGACATCCGCTACCTCGACGACACCGATACCCCCGTCGCCGACGGCAACGTTGTGGCTCTGATCCCGGCGGTGGCCGGTGGCTGAGGAATCTACTCCCGAAACGCCCGACGGCGCCGCCGTGTTCCCGATGATCCCGGCGGAACTCGGCATCCATCCGCTTTTCCTCGCGGCACTCCACGCTTACGTATTCCTCGAAGGCAGCGAGGCCGAGGTACTCAATAGCGATGTGGCCGAGGAAGCGATGGAATACCTCGTGACGTATATGCAAAGGTTATCCGGCAACGATCTGAAACGGTTGAAAGAAGACCTGGCCACGCTGGCTTCGTACGCCAAATCCGAGAAGTGGCCCAAGCAACAGATACGTTTCCTGCAAGATTTCCTGAAAGAGAACGCCATCGGCGAATGAACAATCCGAGGCTGAAGCGTCAGTGATGTAGAGCAACGACTTCGGCAAGGATTGCACTGCTTCGCTGACGCTTCAGCCTCCGAATGAGGTTACCCATGATTGCCCCTGCGAATCCACTCGAACGATACTCCCGCCAGATGCGCGTGCCCGGCTTCGGCAAGGTTGGGCAAGAACGCCTCCTGAACTCCCGCGTCACGCTCTGTGGCGTCGGTGCCCTCGGCACCGTGCTAGCGAACACGCTCGTTCGTGCCGGCGTCGGCTTCCTGCGCGTTGTCGATCGTGATTTCGTCGAACCGTCCAACCTGCAACGCCAAGTGCTTTTCGACGAATCGGACGTTGCGAACAACCTGCCGAAAGCCGAGGCCGCCGCGATCAAGCTGCGTCAGATCAACTCCGGCGTGACCATCGAACCCATCGTCGCCGACATCAACCGCACGAACATCGAAGACCTCTGCCGAGATGCCGATCTGATCCTCGACGGCACCGACAACTTTGAAATCCGCTACCTCATCAACGATGTGTCGATCAAGCACAACAAGCCTTGGGTTTACGGAGGAGCCGTTGGCACCGAAGGGATGAGCATGACGATCATCCCCGGGCAGACTCCCTGCTTGCAGTGCGTGTTCGAGAAATCGCCGGGGCCGGGCGAAGTGGGAACCTGCGAAACGGCGGGCGTACTCGGGCCGATTGTCAGCATCATCGCCAGCTTCCAAGCCGCGGAAGCCCTGAAAATCTTGGCCGGGAAGCCCGAAGCGATCAACCGAGAACTCTTCTGCATCAACCTGTGGGACAACACCAACCGCCGGGTGAAGATCGCCCCGCTGGCCGGCCGCAAAGGGAAGTGCCCCTGCTGCGCATTGAAGAAGTTCGATTGGCTCGAAGGGGAACACGGCACGCAAACCAGCAGCCTCTGCGGCCGCAACGCGGTGCAAGTGACTCCGCGCGGGGGCACCAAGCTCGACTTGAACGAAATGAAGCGGCAGCTCGAAGCCTCCGGCAAAGTGACCGCGAACAGGTTCCTGTTGAAGTTCGATGTGACCGATGCCAGCGACGATTACGAGTTCACGATTTTCCCGGACGGCCGAGCGATCATCAAAGGGACGGACGACACCGACCGCGCCCGTGTGCTGTACTCCAAGTACGTCGGGCATTAATGCGGTTTCCGGGTGCATTCTCAGCCCATTCGTCGGAACCCACCGGACGCGGCGGATCGAACACTCTCGAAGGCGGGGCGACCCCGCCCTCTGCGTTTCTAAAGACTAGAATAGTAGCACTTCCCACGCGAGAGGTTCCGACGATGGCCACCGCAACGCGACTGCACAAATCGAAGTCCACTCCACTTTGTGATATTCCACCGCCGTGGCCGATGCGACGTTGGACAGTCGAGGAATACCACAGGTTAAGCGATGAGGGTTTTCTCGATTCAAGAGACAAAGTTGAACTCCTTTTCGGATGGATGAAGGTCAAACATCCCAATCGAATCGACGAGTCCCGACCTTGGACTGAAAATTCGGATATCCCACCATCGTGGGAGATGCCCCGCTGGACTGTGGAAGAATATCACCGGATGATCGAGTGTGGGATTTTGGGGCCTAACGATAAAGTCGAACTCATTTACGGGTGGATCGTCAAAAAAATGAGCATCAATCCACCACACGCTTCTGCCGTTTCAATGCTTTCGACACTCCTCGCGGTGATGTTACATCCAGAATATATCATTCGTACACAAAACCCGTTGGCTGCGGACGACAGCGAACCCGAGCCAGATCTCCTCATCGCTCCCGGGCCATGGTCGCTTTACAAACGGCGCCACCCCTCGCCACCGGATGCAGTCCTCGTTGTCGAAGTTTCCGATTCGAGCCTGCGATACGACCGCACGGTCAAACAAAAACTTTACGCCGAAACCTTGGTAACGGTGTACTGGATAGTCAACCTCATTGACGGCCTCGTCGAAGTCTACACGCAACCCCGCAGCGGCAAGTATCGCAAACGCACCGATTACACCGCGAAACAAGAAGTGCCCGTCGTCCTCGCCAAGAATACCATCGGCAGCATCCCCGTGAAAGAGTTCCTTCCGTGATCTACCTCGATAACGCCGCGACCAGTTTTCCCAAGCCCGAAGGCGTTTACCTCGCCCTCGATAAGTTTGCCCGCGAATCGCTTGCGAACCCGGGCCGTTCCGGCCACCGAATGGCTCTGGGTGCCGAGCGCACCATGGAGAACGCCCGCCATCGGCTGAACCGCTTCTTCAACGGCCGCGATCCGAACCGGTTCATCTTCACGCTGAATTGCACCGATGCTCTGAACATCGCGATGAAGGGCGTGCTGAACCCCGGCGATCACGCCATCACCAGCGACCTCGAACACAACAGCGTTTCCCGGCCGCTCGAAGCGATGGCCAGCGCTGGGATTATCACACTCACCCGCGTGAAGTGCGATTCCGGTGGCACGCTCGACCCCGATTCCGTGCGGAAAGCGATGACGCCGCAGACGAAACTCGTCGCCCTCACCCACGCCAGTAACGTTCTTGGCACGGTGCAACCGATTGCCGAGATCGGTAAGATCGTCCGCGAATTCGAGAATGCTCTGTTCCTCGTGGATGCCGCGCAAACCGCCGGGGTGGTACCCATCGATCTCCAGAAGCTCGACGCGGACCTCGTGGCTATGCCCGGCCACAAGTGCCTGTTCGGCCCCACCGGCACCGGGGTTCTCTACGTGGGGCCGCGGGCGAAGGTGAAGCCGTGGCGCGAAGGGGGCACCGGTGGCAACTCCACCGATGTGACGCAACCGACCGATTTCCCCTTCTTTCTTGAGGGGGGAACGCCCAATGTGCTGGGCATCGCCGGCTTGGTTGCCGGATTGGATTACGTCGAAGAGAAAACGCCAGATGCGATGCGAAAGCACGACAATACTTTGTGCGAACAGTTCCGGGAAGGGTTGCTCGCCTTCGGCGGCTTCGAATTCTTCGGCCACGCCGATCCAGAGCGCCGTATCGGTGCCATCAGCTTCCGCCACGCCGGCCTTTCCGCTCCGATCCTCGGCGGCATCCTCGATGAAGCCTTCGCCGTGGCCGTGCGGCCCGGCTTGCACTGCGCCCCATACGTTCACGCGGCGATGGGAACGTTGCCGGACGGTTTAGTACGCGTCAGCCCCGGCCCGTTCAACACGGCAGAGCAGATTTCGATACTAGTCGATGCATTGAAGGAAGCCACCGACGGGATGTAATTCAACGAATTCGCAGCCGCTTCCGGCTCATCGCCACCCATACCACTTGCATGCTGCCGCCCACGAAGGCGACGTAATAACTCGCCGTGTGGGTGAACCAGCAGGCTTGGAACGCAGCCCACTTCTGGTGCGGGATTTGCAGCTTCGCCTCTTCGGAGAGGATCACGTTGCCCATCCCGGCCATGGCGTAGCCGAGAACTCCCGAAATCCCGGCGAACATTCCCATCAAGATCAAGAGCGCAAGAACGGGCTTCCTCAACATCCTCCAAGTGTATTTCGGTCGCGAACCGACGCGTGCGGCGATTGCCAACATCACTCCCAGAATGGCCCCGGCCCACCACGAGGCGAACACCCCCCAGCCGAGGGCGAGCAAAGTAGGGCTTTGCGTATCGAATACCGGCGGATGCCAGACACTGAAGTATTCGAGGCTGATGCGTACGGTGATCTGATCGTGGACGATGCCATAAAGCACCGCCGCGAGAATGCACATCAGGAAGATCGCGAACATTTGCATGGTTGCCTTTGCAGAGCCGGAAGCGTGAGCGCCGCCGTGCCCTAGTCGTCGCTCAAACTTCCGGCTCAGATAAACATTACAATGGTGCCGGCAGATCGCGCCCCGTGAAAATCCGCAACGCCCCCCAATACCCGAGGGCACCCACGGCAAACAGGAACGGCACCGCGGGCACCCCAAACAGTGGCTTGCCACCGTTCCACGCTTCGCCCATCTCGGCCATCCAATTGTTGTGCAACCACATCTTCTGCGGCTGGTAATAGAAAAACAGCGACAACGGCCTGGCAAACGCGGCTTCGCTCCAAAGTTGACCCAGCACGTTGATCACGAACATTACGAGTACGATCAACACGCAGTACGCGAGTGCCCGCCAGCGGTTTCGGCCGTAGGCCGAAATGAGGATCGCTACACCGCTGAGCGAGAACATGAATGCCACGAGGTTCAAACAAGCGAGCCAATGCCGGGTGGTATCGATGTTCAAACCGGGCGGGTGCAAATCGAGCGTCATTTCCTTCGGGATCATCGGCAGCTTCTCGAACGATTTCGGGTCGATCTCGAACGGCCCCGCGAGTTCCAAACCGAGTTGCGTTCCCAGCAGCAAACTCAGCGCGAGCACGGGTAGCACGATCGCATCGACGATCAAGTGGGCGTAGATGAGCCGGTTCCGCGGAATCGGCTGGCTCATTAGCAATTCCATTGTGCCGCGGTCGAGTTCGCCGGAAACCGCACTCGACGTGCGCCCCACGGCCCAGAGCCACGCGAGCGTCATCACCACCGGGTGCAGCATCTGCACGGCGAGGAAATCGTTGGCTTGGTCGAAGCGGATTTCGGCGCCGCCCAACACCGCCTGCGATACCTTCCCCGGCCCTTTGAATACGATCTCGTCGAACGTGTCCTTCACGTTGGGAAGCTTCGCCAACAATCCGAGGGTATTGAAGAACGGGGCGATTTCCGTCGTCACCCGTTGGGCGATCTTCACCCACATGGTCGAGAAGACGAACAGGAGCAGCCAGACCGTGAGCAACGGCCAGCGAATATCGCGGAGGAGCTTGCAAACGAGGACGAATGTCATGGGTCAGCCTTGGTGTCAGTTCGTGATCGGAACTAACCACGGAGACACGGAAACACGGAGAATAGATTTTGAAAACTCTATCGTGATTTCTCCTAGTCTCCGTGCCTCCGTGGTGAATTATTTTGTAGGTCAGCCGTTGGCGTGGTAATTCCGATAGATGTTGCCGAGGCCCAACCGCTCGATCTTCAAATCGGTCAACGATTGTTTTTCGAGCCAGTGCATCAGCGATTTCAACGCCCCGCGGAATTCGATGTCGAACTTGGGGTTGTCCGGCAATCGTTCGCCACTCGGCCCTTCCGCCGGTGCCTTCCCCTCAAAGCATCCCGTCACGCGGCGCGCTTCGCGCAGCTCGGCCATGTCTTGCATGTGCACGAGTTTGCCTTTCCGCAGGATCGCCACGCGATCGCACACGGCTTCCACTTCCTGAAGAACGTGCGAGGAAAAGAGGATCGCTTTCCCCGCCGCCTTGGCCAATTTGAGCTGCTCGATGAATTCGTCCCGCATGGTCGGGTCGAGGGTGTTGGTCGGTTCATCCAAAATGATCAACGGAACATCCGGCACCAACACCGCGAGGAGCGCCACCTTCCGTTTCATCCCGCTCGACATCTGCGTGAGTTGCTTATCGGGATCGATGTCCAACCGTTTGGCGAGGGCATCGATATTCGCACCGATGGCAGAACCCCGCAACTTCGTCAAGAACGCCACCAACTGCCGGCCGGTCATCGATTCGTACAACCGCAGTTCCCCCGGCAGGTAGGTCGCATGGCGGCGGGCCTCCACCGATTGATCCCAGCAATCGAACCCCGCGATCGTGGCCTTGCCCGAAGTGGGTTTCATGAAGCCGAGGAAGAGCCGGAGCGATGTAGTTTTGCCCGAGCCGTTCGGCCCCAACAAGCCGACAACTTCCCCCGGTGCGATGCCGAGTGTGAGGGAATCGAGGGCGCAATAGCTGCCATAGATTTTGGTGAGGCCTTCGGCTTTCAACAGCGGTTCGGTCATGTGCGGCCGATGGCATCGTGGCGTAGAATGGAATAAGCTCCCAACGAACAGTGTAGGTAATCTCCACCCATCCGCCCCACGGGAATTTCGCCATGCGAGACGCTTTCATCCTCTCCGCGGTTCGCACACCAATCGGCAAATTCCTCGGTGGCCTCGCCGAACTCTCCGCTCCGAAACTCGGTGGCCCCGTGGTGGCCGAGGCGGTCAAGCGTGCGAATCTTCCACCCGATTCCATCGACGAAGTGATCCTCGGCAACGTCCTCCAAGCGGGCGTCGGCCAAGCCCCGGCCCGGCAAGCCGCACTCCTCGGTGGGCTACCGAACACGATCGCGGCGTACGCCGTGAACAAAGTCTGTGGTTCGGGATTGAAAGCGGCCATGCTCGCGGCCCAAGCGATCCGTGCCGGAGATGCGAAGTTTGTGGTCGCGGGCGGAATGGAAAGCATGAGCAACGCACCGTTCCTCCTGCCGAAGGTACGCCAAGGTTACAAGTACGGCGATCAGACCGCCAAAGACTCACTCATACACGATGGCTTATGGTGCAGCTTCGAGAATTGGCCGATGGGCGACGCTGCGGAATACATCGCAGGGAAGTGCGGCATCGGCCGCGGCGAGCAGGATCGCTTCAGCGCCCAAAGTCATCAGCGTGCCGCAGCGGCTTGGAAGAATGGAGCGTTCGACGCGGAAGTGTTGCCCATCGCCGTCGGCAGCGGGGCGAAAGCGATTACGATCTCGAAGGATGAGGGCATCCGTGCGGATAGCACGCTCGATTCCTTGGCGAAATTGAAGCCCGCGTTCAAACCCGATGGTACCGTCACTGCGGGGAACTCCTCGCAACTCAGCGATGGGGCCGCGGCCCTCGTCATCGCTTCCGAACCCGGCGATACCAAACCGTTGGCGCGCATCGTCAGTTACGCCACGAGCGGCGTCGCCCCCAAGGATATTTTCATCGCCCCGGTGCCCGCCATTCACAAAGCGCTCGCATTGGCGAATCTCCGACTCTCGGACATCGATTTGTTCGAGTTGAACGAAGCCTTCGCGGCGCAGATGCTCGCTTGCGGGAAGGAACTCGGCCTCGACGAATCGCGTGTGAACGTGAATGGCGGTGCGGTCGCGCTCGGCCACCCCATCGGTGCCAGTGGGGCGCGGGTTCTCGTAACGCTGGTTCACGCATTGCAGGCGCGGGGTTTGAAACGCGGCCTCGTAGCGTTGTGCTTGGGCGGAGGCAACGCCGTAGCCATGGTGGTGGAAACGGTGTGAGGTGCGACCGCGGTGTCGGCAGTCACTTTTTCACTTGCAATAACAGATGTACGCCGCGTTTGTTGGAAGTGACGATGTCCGGTAGGCCGTCTTTGTTAATGTCGATCACTTCGAATTGTGTGCCGATGCCGGAGGCGTCGTCGATGAGGTTCGGGGTGAATTTGGCCATGCCGTCTTTCTCGCGGGTTACTCGGAACCAATACAAGGACGAGGGCTTGTCCGATCCGGGTTCGCTTTTGCCGTGGCTCCACCAGCGTTTACCCGTCACGAGGTCCTTCTGACCGTCGCCATCGATATCCTCGAACTTCCCGGCATGCGTTTCCGAAACGAGGTCGGCGAAGAGTACGTTCTTGGTGAACTCGGCGTGGCCCTCTTTGTTCGCGGGGCGTTGCTTGTGCCACCAGATGCCGTATTTGTGGGCCGAGGTCGAGAGGATGTCGTTCACTCCGTCGTTATCCACATCGAAGGCGAAAAGATCGGAGGTGGGGTCGGTCACGCCGCCGGGGTGAAACTTCCAGGAGGTGATGCCGTCGGCCTTTTCGGGTTGTTCCCACCAACCGCCTAGGGAGATGACATCGAGGCGTTTGTCCCCGTTCAGATCGCCGGCACCCAGGCCGTGGGCGTAACGCATGGTGCCGGGTATGGGCTTGCCGGGCAGGCTCGGCTCGCTGATCGGGTGCATGTCCCAGAGGGCGTTCGGATCTTTGGGGTTGGGGGTGAAGTAAGCCATTTGGCCTTCGTTGCCTTCGGGCTTTTTGTCTTTCGGCTGGAAGGCCATGATGAGCACTTTTTTGCCGGTGCCGAGCAGATCGACGTACTGTGGCGTTTCGTTGCAGGCCGAGTGCCAGATCGTATGGCGTTGCCAGTGGGTATCGGCCCCCTTGGGATTTTCCAGCCAATAGCAGGGCACGCCGGGGAAATCGATCACGATGAGATCGACCCAGCCGTCGCCGTTCAAATCCTCGGCCCAACAGGCGAAGATCTTGCTGTAGCCTTTCAAGCCGTCGCCGTAGTCGCCGGACTTTTGCATTTCGTGCGGCTTCCAATCCGGGGCTTCGTACCAGATTTCCCCGGATAACACATCGAGCTTTCCATCCTTATTCACGTCGGCCACGGCCACTCCTTCGGAGCGGAACTTGGGATCCACGACGGTTTTCTGCCAGGTGATGGCTGGGGCTTCCGCGGCATACGCTGCGGTAGCGAAGAGGAGGGCGAACACGCTCGAACGCATGGGAGAGGCTCCGGTGGGGGGATTCGCAGATTATCGGCGAGCGGAGGCGGAACCGCAAGCGGGAAGCCATAGAATTGCTGCGGGCCAGCGAAGATTTTGGAACCGCCCGCGGTTCCAATTCTGATTTTATCTCGGAGATTTCGCGTGATACAGATGTTGAAATCGCTTGGCAAACGCACCTTTCTCTACGGCATGTTGCAGCGGTCGCGCGTTCGCAAGGCGGTGCGAACGTGGTCGCCGCACGACCATGAAATGGCCGGGTTCTATTCGCAATTTGTTCCCACCGGGGGCATATGCTTCGACGTTGGAGCGAACGTTGGCAACCGGGTCAAGGTCTTCTTGAAACTCGGGGCGAAGGTAGTGGCCATCGAGCCGCAGCGCGAATGCCAGAAAGTATTGGCCTCGCTGTTTTCCGCCAAGGCCGGTTTCACCCTCGTTCCTAAAGCGGTGGGAGCCGAGGAGGGAAGCGCCGAGATCGCCATCGCCGATGTGAGTACAGTTTCTTCGATGAGCCAAGAATGGATCGAGAAGGTGCAATCGACCGGGAAATTTGGCGAAGTGCAATGGTCGAAGAAACGGGTGGTACCCGTGACGACTTTGGATCTACTTATCGCAACCCACGGCGTGCCCGATTTCATTAAGATCGACGTGGAAGGTTACGAATACCAAGTGATTCGGGGTCTTTCCCAACCGGTGAAGTCGCTTTCCCTGGAATTCACACCCGAATTCCTCGATTCCACATTGGAGTGCATCGGGCACTTGGCCCGCCTCGGCGACATCCGCGTAAACTACGCCCTCGGCGAAACCATGGCACTCAGTTCCAAAGAATGGTTGAGCGTGCCGGAGGGGAATCGCATTCTCGAAGCTTTCCGCGACCGCCAAGATGTCTTCGGCGATGTGTATGTGCGGTTCCAGAGCGGGCGGGGTACCTGAACCGAAAACCCTTAGCTACCAATAACCATTCCGATCCATTTTGCTCGGGGCTTACTTGGCGGGAGTTTTCTCCGAGGGCAAGTATTCTTTGTGGAATAACTTGATTGCCGCAGCGAAATCGGCCGCGGTCTTATCGAGGTTGTCTTTGGAACGGTGGTTGCCGCCGGTTTCGAGTTGGATGGCGTCGATGCCGGTGCCGTTAGAACTGCCGTAGCGGGAAGTGATGTAGCCGCCGCTGTAGCGTTTTTCCTCGGCTTCGGTGCTATCGCCGGGTGGGAAGATCGTGTACCCCTGTTTTGCAAGGGCACCGAGGATGCTGTTTGGCCCGTGGAGCGCTTTGGCTCCGAAACGAGTTTCGAGATCTTTCACACTTTTTCGGCCCACCGTTCCCCGAAAGATCGTGTCCTTCTCCGCCGCTTGGGCGTGGATATCGAGGAGCAAACCGCGGCCCCATTGCCTCCGCACGTCGTCGCAGGCATCCTTTAACGCTTTGTGGTATGCGTCGTACACCGGTTTGGCTTTCTCCGATTCGTAGGCGAGTTCGGGCTGGCGATTGACATCGAGGCTCTTGCGTTGGAAGTGAGCGATCACCACGTACGGTTCGCCGCCCATTTCCTTTTTGATGGCGGCCGCGAGCTTTTCGGTAAGCAGATCGGTGTTGGTATCGTTGGCGATCACGAATTTATCGATGCCGTTGCCGACGCGAACGGGCACTCCGGGTACGGCGATCCGCCCGCCGTGCGGGGCGGAAAGGATGATCGGCAGAGTACCTTTTTTCACGATCATGAGTTTGTCGAGATCGATTTTCTCGGGCGGGGTTTTCTCTTGGGCGAACAGTGGGATCACGTTCAGCAGTATGGCGGTGATCGGCAGGAATTTGAACATGGCTTCCCGAGTGGGTGAAGATCACTGAAAGCCCACCCGTTGCAACGGGTGGGATGAGTGCGTTTGTTAGCCCGACGCGCGAGCGAGGGTATCCAACACGACGAATAGAGTGATTCCGATTTCTCGCGCGTCGGGCTAACAAGAAGGTTCGTTACTTCTTCGGCACGAAGCGGCTGATGCCTTTGCCGGTGGGCGAAACGGTGAGGAAATACACTTCGCCGGTTTCGTCTTCGCCGAAGGAAAGGATCGGGAAGCCGCCTTCCGCGAGGCTGCGGTTCGCCACGACGCGCTTCTTCGTTTCATCGTACTTCAACGCCCAGATCTTTCCGGTCACGTAATCGGCGTAGATATAGTGCCCTTCGAGTTCGGGTAGCAGCTTACCGCGGTACACGTGGCCGCCGGTGATGCTCTTGCCGAGGTCGTGGTGGTATTCCCAGATCGGCTCGATGAATTCCTTCTTCGAGCCTTCGCCATTGGGCGCAAACGGGTGTTGCGATTCGCGCCGCCGCCAGCCGTAGTTACCACCCTTTTCGAGGAGGTTGATTTCTTCCCATAAATTCTGGCCGACGTCGGCGATCCAGCCTTGGCCGGTCTTGCGGTCGAAGGTCATTCGCCAGGGGTTGCGGAGGCCGTAGGCGTAGATTTCCGGCCGGGCATTCGGCGTGTTCACGAAAGGATTGTCTTTCGGAATCGCGTAGGGCGTCTTGTCCCCCTTGGCGTTGATATCGATGCGGAGAATTTTGCCGAGGACGGTGTCAAGGGCTTGGCCGTGATCGTCCGGGTCGCCGCCGGAGCCGCCGTCGCCGAGAACGATATAGAGCATTCCATCGGGGCCAAAGGCGAGCGTGCCGCCATCGTGGTTCCAGAATTTGTGGCTGATACGGAGGAGTTCTTCTTCCGAGGCGGGATCGGCCTTGTTCGGGTCGCTCTTGCTGACGCGGAAGCGCGAGACCACGTTTTCCAACTTCTTCGTCTTATCCGTGTAGAAGACGAAGAATTCGCCGTTCTCCTTGAACTTCGGGTGGAATGCGAGGCCGAGCAAGCCTTGCTCGTTCTCTTTGTCGTTGTAGAGCACTTTGCTTTGGAGATCCATGAATACGGTGGTGGCCGTGGCGACCTGGTCGTCAGGGAGGCTGTGGATGACGCCGTGTTGCGTGGCTACAAAAGTACGTTTGGAGCCATCGTTGGCGTGCGTGAGCACAATGGGGCGAAGGGGCATGACCACGCCGCTGTCCGCGCCGGAATCCCAACCGGTAAACTTCAGATTGGGGAAGGCCGTTTCCGGAGTGTACGGCATCGGCGTCACATCGACTTCCCAGCCGGGCACTTGATTAGAAATCGGCACGACCGTGCCCGTTTTCATGTCCGGCACCAGCAACCGTTTGTTCATCGGGTCGTAACAGCAGTCGGCCGCGCTTTGCATGCCCTCGGCAATAAGGATGGGTGCGACGCCGGGCCGGGGGATCGCCCACACTTTGCCTTGCGTCCAACTCGTTACGAACAGTTGGCCGAAGTGGTCGTAGCAAAGGCTATCGCCGCCAAGGAAGCCCTCGGCAATCTTCTCCGCTTTGCCGGTGGCGAGCGCGAGGCGGTTGAGGTCGCCGGTTTTCATGTCGAGGATCAGCAAGTGATCCATGCTGTCCATCAGCACGCCGTTGGGTTGCTTGAGGAACTCCGATTTGGTGCCGTCGGTCACGAGGGTGACGGTTCGGGCCGGGGTTTCCTTGCTCCCCTTGGGCAGGGGCTTCGCCGCGATCTTGTAGATGGCGGGAGCTTTCATGTCGCTGAGGTAGAGGGTGCCTTTTTCGTCGGCGCAGATGTCGTTGAAGTAGACCGGCTTGGCGGGGAAGTCGGTTTCGTCGGCCCAGATGTCGGCTTTGCCCGTGGCGAGATCGATGCGGCGAACGCGAGTAACGTCGGTGAAATAGAGCTTCCCTTGATGGTGAACCATCCCTTTGGGATCGTCGAAACCATCCGCGATGGTAGTGGCTTTGCCGTCCTTAATTTCGACGACGGAACCGTCGCCGGGTTTGTTCGGTTCGCCGATGATCGTGACGAACACGCGGCCGTCGGTGGAAACTACCGCCGATTCGGGGTTCTTCAACCCTTTCACGATCGGTTCGGGTAGCGGCGCGGCGGGTGAGATGCTCGGCACGAGAGCCAAGAGTAGAAGGGCTATTCGATTCACAACGATACCTCGAACGGAGAGGAAAATGGCTACACTCAGCGAGTGTAACCGGGAGTACGGCCCGCGTCCATTACTTCCACCCTCAATCACATTGCAATGATCGTTTCGCGGTCGAACGCTCGTTCGGATAATTTCCAGAATGCGTACGAAGCCGCGAACATCAATACCAACACAATTCCCATGATCGGGGCGAGGACGATCGCGTTGGTCTTGGTCAACCACGAACAAATCATCACCGGGAAGAGCACCAAAAAACCCGCGAACGGCAGGAACCACATGATCGCCCGGTTCACGCTCCGGCAGCGGATCGAAAGCCAAATCCCGTAGCTGCACGCGAACAGCATCGCCCCGAGCACGAAAGGCAGGCCGAGGAAGAACATCGCGGGTTCGTCGGTCGCGGCGAAGGCGAGCGCCAAGATGCACGCGGCGGGCACGCCCCACCACCAACCGCGTGTCAAACAGACTATCCACTTCGGCAGCAGAATATCGCGGCGGGGCACCGGAATCGTGAGCAACGATTCCAGCGTGAGGCGTTGGCGTTCACGGCAGATCGTGCCGCAGGCACTGGTTCCCATGGTGAGCAAATGGGTGAACATCCCGGTTCCCCCGGCGATGAGCAATAGCGATTTCGCCATGCGGAAGCCATCGCTCCGTCCGTTGGAACCGATCACGCTGAGCAGCGATACCGCGAGGAAGAACACGACGATCAGCGCGAGTACACCGCCGAGGAGGTACATCATCGATTTCATCGCGTCGTCGTCTTCGGTGCGTTTCGTCCCTTGGGTGTATTGTTCTTTCCACAGGAACGGATCGCCGGTGCCGATGGGCGGTCGGTTCGTTTCCTCGGCGTCGATATCGAAGTTTTCCGGCCGCCGCGGTGTGCGAACGCGCCCCGTATTCCCCGGCGCGATCAGGCGGGCCTGCTTCACCCGAGCTTTGGAATATTTCGATACCGGTGCGATGGGAACCCGTTTTGACGGGGGTGGAGCATCGGTGTCCGGCGTCAGCACTTCGGTTTCCGCCGAGAGTTTGCGGGCTTCTTCGGTGGCCTTCGCGTGGGCATGCTGGAGTTTGAGCAAGTCGTCGCGGCGGTAACGTTCCGAGATCCAACGGGGCGGTTCCGAGTTCGCCATCGTGAGGCGTGCCCGCAACTTGCGAATGGATCGCACCGCGAGCATGACGCCGATGCAACCGAGGGCGATCTCGAATGCGGAGTAGCCGAGGGAGATCATCCAGAAGGTTTGCGGGGAACCCGCTTCGAAACTGTGGATGATCAGAATGATGGCGAATGGGCTGAGGAAAACGAAAACGCCGAAGCCGGTGACGACGACGATGGCCGTGAGGCCGTAGGCGCGGAAGAGTGCCCCGCGCAACGTTTCCGCCGAGGCCGCAGACGCGGCACTGATACCCGAAAGCAGGAACACGGTACTCCCCGTGATGAGGTAGCTCATCAAAAGGAACTTCAAACTCACGCCGCCGTGCAGTTGCGTGATCGCCAAAATAGGCAGCCCCGCGAACAGGATGCCGAGGAGGAACGACACCCGGCCGAGGAACTTGCCGAAGACGATTTCCCTCGGCGTGAGATCGCTCACCAGCAAGAATACCAGCGTGCGGCGATCCTTTTCCTCGGCGATCCCCCCGGCGGCGTAGGCGGGCGTCAACAGCGTGAGGATACCCAATTGCGCGAGCACGAACGTGAGCGAGAACGATTCGCCGAACTTGGCGGAATCGCGGATATTGAGTTGTTGGCTTTCACCGAGGAAGAGTTCGAGCGGGCTGGAGTGCCGGAACCAGATCAGGCTGAAAGCAGTGAGAACGAGGAAGAGTGAGAAGGCGAGAATGAACCGAGCTCGGGCATCTTGTCCGCGGCGGGCGAGGCGCACGAGTTCCCAACGGAACAGCGGGCCGACGAATCGGGAACGCGGCGGTGGGCGTTTCGCTTTGGCCATCGGCTATTTCTCTTGCGAATCCTGCAATCCGAGCACCAAACCCAAAAGCCCGGCGGGGCGGAAGGTTCCCGCATTCCATCCTTCGTACTCTTTTGCCGCCTTTTTGTCTCGCGCGGCGAGCGCATTTTGCCGGCAACCGTAGAGGGCGGCGCAAGCGTGCCCGACCACGGCTTGGGTAACGGGGGGCTTCGGCAATGCGGCGACGTCGATCTTGGGGTTGGGGCTTGCAGCCCGGCCGCGAATCGATTCCGCTTCGGCTAACGCTTGGACGTTGGAATCGGAAAGAAATTCCGCGAAGCCCTTCTCCCCGGCTTTCCCGGCCGTGTAACTCAGGCGAATCAGCACCATCGGCGAGATGCCTTTACCGAAGGTGGCTTTCTCCCGCTTTGCGATCTCCAACGCCGCGGCGAGGGCGGGTTTCGGATCGTCGGAGAATTCCGCCACGAGCGCTAAGGCAATCAAACGTTGTTCCGGCGTACCGGATCGTTTGGCGAGCGCGGGGGCATCCGGCCCGGTGATGTTTTGGTATCGCTTATCCAAGCTCGGGTTGAAATCGTCGCCGGGTTGCGCGGCTTGGTTCGGGGCTGCGCCCATACGCATGCGTTCGTAGGCCACGTGCGCCTTGGCTTCGATCATTTCCGGTTCGTGGAACCCCTGCGAGAGGATTTCGTTCAATGTTTCCAACTGCTCCTTGGCGATCAACACCCGAGAAACGCGGCGAATTACCGAAAGTCGGAAATCGAACTCGGCAGCTTTGCCCTCGGCTTTCAACGCCAATAGCACCCTTCGCAACTCGGCTTGAACGTCGTTCCCGTTGCCGTTGAAACGGGGTTTGTTGCCCATTTGCAGTTCGGGCTTCCACGGCAGTCGGATCTCGCCGATCACTTGTTCCGGAGTGCCGCCCAACCTGAGGATCGCCACGGCGAGTTCGCCGAGGAGGTAATCGCGTTCGTAGGATTTCGGTGATTCTTCGAGTTGCTGCCGCGCTTTGCTGAAGAGGCCGAGCGATTCTTTCACTTTCGTTTTGTCGTTCAAGCGGATCGTCGCTTCCCCGGCGGCGGTGTTGTACGCGGCCCGGAAGAGCGCCGCTTGCCTCAAGGCGAAGCCGCCATCGTCTTTCACATCTTGGATCGAAGCGACCGCCGCTTCGTAAAGCTTGTTGTCGCCCCGTTCTGTTCGGCCGCGGAAGATCGAGAATATGCCGAGCCCAATCAGGCAGACTGCGACCAATACGATGAAGCCACGTTTGAGCTTCGTTCCCAAAGGGAGGGGCTCCACCTCGGCTTCGGGGATCGCACCGGCTTGCACCAGCGAATCGATATTCACGGTCTTGGTTTGCTGATCCTTCAGATCGTCCGGCAGTTCCGGACCGCGTGCCAAGCTCGGCCGCTGGGCGTTCGGATCGCGCCAATCGATCTTCACTTCCTTCTTTTCCGGAATCTTCTGGCGAGCTTTGCACTCCGGGCAGAGGACGTTTTTCCCCTGTTGCGAGACCGGCAGAAGCCACTTGTGATCGCAGAATTGGCAGGCGTACTCGAAGGTTTTCACTTCCTCGGTCGCGGTGTCTTTCTTCTCGGGTTCCTCATTGAGCATCGCCGCGGCGAGGCGTTCCGCTTCGGCTTGAGTCTCCTCTCGCGATTTCTCCACCGGCTTCGGTTCCGGGGGTTTCGGTTTCGCTTGTGGGGGTGCGACCGGCGCCGCGATCAAATCCCCGTTGGAACTCGGCGCCGCCGGGATCGAGATAATCTGGGCGCACTCGGCGTTGGGGCACTTGATCCGCTTCCCGGCATATTCATCCTTGAGTTTCCACTTTTTGTGGCAATGCGGGCACGGGACGGAAATCGGCATATTGGGCCGCTCGAAGCTTGCTGAAGGAACACTTGCATTATGTTCCCCGCCCGCACCGGCGGCAATCGAATTGATTCTGAACCGGGAGAGTGGGAAGATTCAACCGCCAAATCGCCAAAACGCCAAGAAGGCAAAGATTCTTCCTTGGCGTTTTGTCGCCTTGGCGGTTTATCCCATTGCCTTATTTCCCCTCGATGGGGCGGGGTTTGTTCAGCAGTTCGGGCAAGCTCGGCGAAATCGTCGCGCGGGGCTTCGGCAACTGTTCGCTCTTGGTCGTGCTCGGCGCGACCGCGAACGGGGCCATCGGTTCCATCCTCACATCGTCGAAGTAGACCGTACCCATTCCGGTGAGAGCGAGGGTGAGGCCGAGTTTGCCCGTTTCCGGAACTTGCCGGTACATGTGGTACTGCTTCCAACGGTCGTGGGCGAGGAGTCGGATCGCCAGCGGTTCGCCACCGTTGGTGTCGTACACCAACACCCCATCGGCGGAGGAAACGATGCCGGGCTTGGCAATCTTCACCCAGAAACTGATTCGGACCCACGAGCCCGGGGCGAACTCGGCCGTGGGGCTATCCACGGCGAGGAAAGAACGTTCGAGGGCCACGGGTGGCTTGGTTTCCCCTTCTTTGGCGGGCTTGGGTCGGATTTGCAACCTCAAGCAGTGGCGGCCGAGGTCCGGCCTCGGCAGAGAATCGATGATGTCTGCCGCCGTGGGCACGATGCGGCCGGGTACGAAATTGCGATCCTTCATGTACGGTTGGCGTTCTGCGGGCGGATCGATAATTCCATCGGCGTCCGTTTGAACGATGGACGCGATACCGACGACCGGATCGAGGAACGTTTTACGCGTGAGCCAACCGGGCACGGAAGAAACGGCGGCCCCTTCGGGCGGCGTCGGGCCGCCGAGTTCGAACGTTCCGTGCGCGAGTATGTTTCCTGCGGGACGGGTTTGCTGGATGTATTTCGTGAGTTCCCAATGCCGGGGCAGCGAGAAGAAGCTCACGGCGTAGGGGCTGGAACTCGGCGAATCGAGCGGTTCCACCGCTTTGTTCCAATGTTCTCGCATCAGTACGCGGATCGGCCGGAGTGCCCGGCGCGCCTCGCGGTAGGCGAGATCGGGTTGGTTGTTGTCGGTGAATAAGGAAGCGCGGTCGATCAACTTCTTGGCTTCGCAGAAAAGGTCGTTCGCCTCGGGGAAGTTCGGGCCGCCCGCCGCGAGGATTTTCCCGTGGACGGTGAGAGCCTTGTTGTACTGCACTACCGCTTGTTCCCGCGCCCAGTGGGCCACGGTGGGCGAGAGCTTGTGGCGAGTGTTATCTTGCCACCGTACGACTTTTCCCTTTTCGCTCAAATCGGTGGTGAACACGATCGCCGCGGTGGTATCGAATTCGCGCAGGGTGATTTCTGTACCGGCGGTCACGCGGCGGGAATCCTTGATTTCATCCACGCCCGCGGGGGAAATCAACCACGGGATCGCACCCTCCGGCACGAGCGGCACATTGATGGTGAGGCTGCTCACCGTGCCTTGTTCGGGGCAGTATTGATCGTTGGCGCCGAGCCACACCGGCAACACCACCACTTCCTTCGGCCCGCGGATCACCGCGGCTTTCACCATCGGATGGCTGGTCGGGTACCATTTCGCGGGTTCCTGCGCGTTCAGCAGCACCGGTTCCAAGAGTTCCATTTCCACGTTCAGCAAAGCGATTTCCAACAGCCGATCCCGGCCGTGCAGTTGATCGGAGAGGAATTTATCGGACCAGAAGCCTATGCCCCGGTATCCGGAGGCGAGCGCGAGGTACGTCAACACTCGAATTTGTTCCGGATGCGGGCCGATCGGTTCCTCGCAGCGATCGATATCGGCCCGGCCCATGTTCAACTTCATGTACCAATCGGGCAAATGGGTTTGAATCCACGTCCACGAGAGTTTACCGGGGGACGTGAGCGATTTGCGTTGGGCCAGCCAATCGCGGTAGTGGTTCATATCGAGGCTGGTGAACAGCGGCCAACGGTGGGCACCCACGGCATCGACGTAGTTCGAATACGCTTCGTAACCGTCCCACAGGTCGATGGCCCGGGGCCGTCGCGGATCGAATTTCTTCACCGCTTCGGATACTGCGGCGACGCGCTTGATCTGTTCCGTCGTTCGACCGGAACCGAAATCCCACATCAGTACCGCATCGGTGGCCAAGAATCGGCGGAAGTGGGCCGCGAGGGCATCGGCATCTTTTTGCATATGGGCCGGATCGCCTTGGTTCGGCTTGGCCGGATCCCAATCGGCTTGTGGCAAAGGCAACGTCGGCACGAGCCAGAACTTCCCGCGCACGGCTTCTTCGTAAGTTTCGTTCGAGACTTCACCCGGGAACCAGATCGTGTTGAACCGTGCCACGTCCAATACCCAAAGCGGCGTATCGGAATGCCGGATCGCCCGCATGAGAAACGGTTTGTTATCGATGAGCAAATCGCCGTTCGAGAATTCCACCGAGGGAATCCGCCCCTTCACTTGGGCCAACGGTTTGCCGAGCTTCCCCGGTTTCTCGCCGACTTCCCCCCCTTGGTTCGCGGGAACCGGGCCGACTTCGAGATCGTCGATCCAAACCTCCGAGATCCCCGCGGCGGTGTAAACGTTCAACACCAGTTGATCGATGTAGGCATCGCTGGCATCCACGGCCCGGCCGAGCTTCGCCGTGAGTACCGGCAGGTTTTTGCGGAGGGAATCGCGGGCATCGCCGAGCGAGAGTTGCTGCCATTGTTGAACGCGGGTGTAAGTATCCCCGGTAATGAACGTGGTGAGGGCGGCATCCGCGTTCCGCGGATCCTTCTCGCGGGGAAGCACCACGCGGGCCTTCAATTGAACGCCGGGTTTGAATCCCTTCACCCACAGGCGAGCCACCAACTCGGCCGTGATGGCGACGCGCGGCGTTTCGTAGTAGTAGTGAACGAACTCGGCGTCGGTCGAACCGGGTGCCGGTTTGGCTTCGATCTTGATGTATTCGGATGTGGTCGCGTTTCGGGCCTTCTCATCCGAAATCTTGTGCGACTTCTCCTCGAAGTGGATGTTCGCATCCCCGCGCACCCAAAAGGCATCTCGGCCCGAGAAGCCGTTGCGGTGAAGATCGTCGGCGCGCAACCCCGGCCCGACAGAAATGATTGCGACCCCCAAGAGCACGGGCAACGCGGCGGTAAATGTGCGGCGAACCATAGGAGAACCCCCTCACGAATCCCTCGGCAATCCGAAGCGATACCGCGCCGGGGCGAAATGGGGAAGGGGAGTTTTTCTATGGCACCGATTCTGCTGCGGTGTGTGGCCCGCAATTAAGTTTCGGAGTGGATCGACACGATTGCGGTCTTCTGCGGAACGTCGTCTTGAATGGGTTTAGCCCCGAATTTCATTTTCACCGCGTAGGCCTAATAACAATGATAGTTCGCATCCGGCGGAAATATTGCAGGGATTGCTTTTCTCACAATTCCACGGAGGGGGTTTGCGAAGGTTTCTCGAATTGGGGTCACTTTCTCTGGCCATGACGGGTGCGGGGTTCTAGCATTCTTATTTGGTCAAAAAATTGGGCGGGCGACTCGGCATGTTGGGAATTACGGAAATCGCACCGATCTTGGTATCGGCGGCCAACCGATTGAGAAGCCTCGCGGGCTCCACCTTCGTGGTGAAGCTCGGCGGCAGCGCGATGGAAGAGCCGACGACGACCAAAGGCACGCTCGAATCCCTCGTCGCCTTGCAAACCTTCGGCATCCGCATCATCCTCGTCCACGGGGGCGGTAAGCCGATCGATCGGGCCATGGCCGCCGCCGGGATCGAATCGGTGAAAGTGCAAGGCCGACGCTACACCGACGCGGCAACGCTGGAAATCGTGGTAAAAGTGCTCGGCGATCTCAATCGAGGGATCGTCCAAACGATCCGCGATCTCGGCGGGCGGGCGGAAGGCATTGCAGATGCCAAGGCATTTCCACTTCGCGGTTCCCGATTGATGCTCCCCGGCCTCGATTTGCAACCGGTCGATCTCGGCTTCGTCGGCAAAGTCGATTCGGTCGATGTTCGAACGTTGCAATCGAATGCCAGTATTCCCGTGGTTCCCTCGTTGGCCCGCGAGGAATCGGGCGGTTGGCTGAATGTGAATGCCGATACCGTGGCTTCCGCGATAGCCGGGGCATTGAAAGCCGAGGCCGCGTTTTTTCTCACCGATACGCCCGGAGTTCTTGCGAACCGGAACGATCCTACTTCTCTCTATGCTCACCTCACGGTCGCCCAGTGCCGGAACATGATCTCGGAAGGCGTGATCGCGGGCGGTATGATTCCCAAGGTGGAAGCCTGCTTCGAAGCTTTGGATGCGGGAGCGAAGCGGGCCGCAATTTTGGATGGTCGCAACCCTCACGCTCTCCTCGGTGAGTTCCTCACCGAGATCCCAGCGGGCACCGTGATTCGGAAGTCTGAAACGAATTAACGACTGACAACTATGAACGATCAATCTTCGACACAGATAAATAGTTGACAGTTCATAGTCGTGAGTGAGTCATCAGTCTGATCTGCACCGTCAAGACAAGCGCAACGATTATATTCCAAGTGAGATTCCGATGACTACCGCCGAAACCATCGCCATCGCCAAGAAATACCTCATCGGTAACTACACGCGATACCCGGTCTGTCTCGTCCGCGGCGAAGGCTCGTGGGTGTGGGATGCCGAGGGGAATCGCTACCTCGATTTCTTCCCCGGCTGGGGTTGCGGCATCCTCGGCCATTGCCCGCCGAAGGTCGTCGCAGCGGTGCGCGAACAAATGGGCATCCTCATCCACGTTCCCAATTCTTGGTACACCGAACCGCAGGCGCTCCTCGCCAAGGCCCTCAGCGATCGCACCGGTTGGGGCGGCCAATGCTTTTTCTGCAACAGCGGCACCGAGGCCAACGAAGCCGCGATCAAGCTCGCACGCCTGAACGGTAAGCCGAAGGGCAAGTACAAGATCATCACATTCACCGATAGTTTCCACGGCCGCACCTACGGTTCACTGTCGGCCACGGCTCAGCCCAAGTATCACGCCGGGCTCGAACCGATTCTTCCCGGTTTCATCTACGCACCCTACGGCGATCTCGCCGCGACCAAAGAACTCATCGACGACGAAACCGCCGCGATTCTTTTGGAACCGATCCAAGGCGAAGGTGGTATCAACCTTCCCCCGCCCGGTTTCCTCGAAGGCTTGCGGAAGCTCTGCGATGATCGCGGAATGTTGTTGATGTTCGACGAGGTGCAAACCGGCATGGGGCGAACCGGGAAGTGGTACGCGCACCAACATTGGAACATCGTGCCCGATGTCGTTACGCTCGCCAAAGCCATCGGCGGCGGCGTCGCACTCGGGGGATTAATCGCAAAGCCGGAGGTGGCGGAGAAGTTGAAACCCGGCACCCACGCGGCCACCTTTGGCGGCAACCCCATCGCCTGCCGGGCCGCGCTAGCCACGATCGAAACATTCGAGGAACAGGGCTTGCTCGAACGTGCCACGCAAGTCGGCGAACGCTTCCGCCACCATTTTGAAGCCTTGAAAGCCAAGTGCCCGAAGATCGCGGAAATTCGCATCCTCGGCACCATGATCGGCCTGCAACTCGCCATCGACGGCGCCCCGATCGTGCAGAAATGTTTGGAACGCGGGCTGCTCATCAACTGCACCCATCAAACGGTGATTCGATTGTTGCCGGCCGTCGATATTTCTGCGGAACAGATCGACGAAGGCTGCGCGATTCTCGCGGATGTGTTGATGAAGATGTGATCGATTTTTTCCGAGCCGCGAGCGTGAGCGACCGGTCGCTTACGCTCGCGGCTCGGACGGAATAATTCCACGAAGGCTTCCTTCCAATGGTTCATTTTTTGAATCTGTTCGACTTCTCGCCCGAGGGTGTGCAGCAACTTCTCGCGGATGCCGCCAAACTGAAGGCGGAACGCAAGGCGGGTACGCCCAACACCCGGCTCGCCGGGAAAGTGATCGGCCTCGTGTTCGAGAAACCGTCGCTGCGCACCCGCGTGAGCTTTGAAGCCGGGATCGCTCAATTGGGTGGAACCAGCCTCTTCTTCCCCGGCAACGAGATCGGCCTCGGCTGGCGCGAAACCCTCGAAGATTTCTCTCGCACGATGAGCCGGTACGTCGATGCGATGGTGATGCGCGTCTTTCGGCACGAAACGCTGGAAGCGGTCGCGAATGCTTCCAGCGTTCCCATCGTTAACGGTTTATCCGATCGTTCGCACCCCTGCCAAGCACTCGCCGATATTCTCACGCTCCAGGAATGCTTCGGCGATGTGAAGAATAAGACCGTAGCATTCATCGGCGACGGGAACAACGTATCGCGCTCGCTGGCAATCGCGTGTGCTGTGGTGGGGGCGAAACTCGCATTGGCTTGCCCGAAAGGATACGAGTTCGACGGAGATTTCCTGAAACGATTCGCCGCGAAGTTCGGCGAGAAGAATCTGCCGAAGACGTTCCACGATGCGGCTACAGCCGTGAAGAATGCCGACGCGATTTATACCGACGTTTGGACGAGCATGGGCCAAGAAGCGGAACGCGAAGAGCGATTGCAGAAGTTTTCGGGGTTCCAAGTGAACGAAGCCTTGTTGTCGAAAGCACCGAAACATTGCAAGGTGTTGCATTGTCTGCCGGCCCACCGCGGCGAAGAGATCACCGATGCCGTGGTCGACGGCCCGCAAAGTGTGGTATTCGATCAAGCCGAGAACCGGCTGCACGCCCAGAAGGCGATACTGGTGAAGTTGCTTGTCAATTAACTACGGACTGTCCACTGTCAACGAATCACTTTTCATTCTCACTCGTTCGGATTTAAGAGTAGTTGTTAGCCCATATCTGACAGTTTTGAGTCAAATCTATTTCTTGCCGAGGAATCGCCCGAGCATCGGCCAACGTTTCGGCTTTGGCTGAGGGTGGGCGGAATCGACGTTCGGATTCTTCGATCTTTCGATGGTTTCCCACGCCTCGGCGAGATCGTAGTTCAACGGGCGGAAGAGCGAGTTCGCCGCGTGATTGCGGCTGACGCGGATCGGCGGGATCGAAGCATCCGAGGGATCGAACGTGGCGACGATCAAACCGTCGCCGCTGAACGATTCGTGAATGTCGTGTTCGGCCAGCACTCGGCCGCCGTGGGTTCGCACGAAGTCCAAGCATTTCTGGTGAGTGAGCGGATCGCCACTGATGCTATGGTGATGTGTCGAAAGCACGAGGAAGCGAATCTTGCCGCGTTTCAAACTTTCCATTGCCCCGTGGAGCATTCGCAGTTCGGCCCCTTGAATGTCGGCCAGTAACAGCTCCACCGGCCCCGTGAGCAACTCATCGACGGTCAACTGACGAACCGAATGAACATCGCCGTTCTCGCACGTGAACGGCACCTCCGGCTTCGATTCGCCGCCGATACAACCCTCGTGGAAGTCGCCCCAAGCTCCGTTCAATTCAAAGTTGTTCTTGCCGACGTTCAAATAATTCGGATCGGGTTCGACGAGCGTCGCCCGGCTGTGCGGCACCGCTTTCAAATACCAGAGCGAATAATAGGCCCAGTAGCTGCCGAGTTCGACGATGCATGTGCCGGGCCGGGCATGGCGGAGCAATAGGTGAAACGCCCATTCTTCTTGGGGTTCGTGGTGCCCTTTCAACCGGCGGATGATTTCGGTCATCCACGGGCCGCAGTAACCATCGGCTCGCACCTTCACGCCGTTGTGCATCCGTTGCACGGAATCGTGGACTTCCCCCGCCCCCGGCACTTTCGCAATCGCGTTGCAATCGGTGCAAGCCGCCGTCATTTCAATGCGGCGGAGAGCGTCTGCGGTGAAGGGGGCATCGTTCACGGTCTAGCGCTCGATGAAGGAACACAACTCTTGCCCCACGAGCAGGGCGAACTCGGCATCCGCATTGCGACCCGGTCGCCCGAGTAATCGAACGGCGCGATTGTCGTTCAACCGCCGTAATCCGGTGTGGAACTCGGGGATCGAAATCGCGGGGCGTTTGTCGCGCATCGCCTCGAAGAGTTCCCCGAGCGGGCAGGGGTTCGGCGCCCCGGCCAGCGTTCGCCGATCCAAGTACTCCAAGGCATCCACGGCCCACGGCACCAACTGCGAAATCGCGGCGGGCACGTCCGGCCCTTGCGCTTCGACCCTCCGCAACGCGACATCCAAGCGTCGGCTGAGTTCATCGAGCTTGCCCATCACTTCGCGGGCGCGGTCTTCGAACTTCGCCGAGATTGTGTCGAGTTCGTTCCGGGTTTCCACGAGCCAACCCGGCACCCCGGCCCGCGAGGAAGCCAGTACCACCTTCAGTTCATGCAACACTTGTTTGGGGGAATCGTGGGCGTGAACACAATCCACACCCCGGGGCGTGGCCCGTACCCATTCGACAATGAACTTGCCCTTCGATTCGGTGCGGACACTTTCGAGGTAACCCCGTTTGATGGCATCGAGCGCCGCCTCGGAGGATAGCCCGGTGCGGGCGGGGAACAACCCCGGCAGTTTGCCGGATTGAAACAGGCGGTGTTCTTTCTGCTCCGCGATGGCGGTTTTCAGGGCGGCGATGAGAAATTCTTCCCGGCGTTGAAGCTCGGCCGCCGTGGGGTCGGGCCGGGGTGGCAGTTCGAGTTCCAGCGGGGGAGGGGCGGTATCCATACCACACGCACGGGGTGTACGATTCCAACGGAATGCGGATACTGTAACGGAACGGGCCGTGCCCTGCCAAGCCCAACGCGATTCCCGGAGCCGACCGTGCCGAACGACGACCGATTGCGAATTCTCAGCGGCGTGCAACCTTCGGGGAAACTGCACCTCGGGAACTATTTCGGGGCCATCCAACAGCACATCGCTTTGCAGGATCAGGGCGAAGCATTTTACTTCATCGCCGATTATCATGCCCTCACCACGTTGCCCGATGCCGCGGCGAAGGAAGCCGAGGAGGCGAAGCGTGCCAACCGCCCGGCCCGCCCGGCCCGGCAGATTCTCGCCGAGAATGTTCGCGATGTCGCCCTCGATTACTTGGCACTCGGCCTCGACCCGAAAAAAGCGACCTTCTATAAGCAATCTGACGTTCCCGAAGTGACGGAACTGGCTTGGATGCTTTCGACCGTCACTGGCATGGGGTTGCTCGAACGGGCGCATTCGTTCAAAGATAAAGCCGCGAAGGGCATTTCCACGAGCGTCGGCCTGTTGACCTATCCCGTACTCATGGCGGCGGACATCCTCGCCGTGCGCTCGCACCTCGTGCCCGTGGGGAAGGATCAGGTTCAACATCTGGAAATGACGCGGGACATGGCGGGCTATTTCAATCAAGCCTACGGCGAAGTGTTCCCGATGCCGCAGGAACGCCTCGGGGAAGCAGCCCAAGTGCCCGGAACCGACGGCCAAAAGATGAGCAAGAGCTACGGCAACACCATCGAAATCTTCGCCGAGGGCAAGCCGCTCGAAAAGGCGGTGATGGCGGTGGTCACCGATTCTTCCCCGGTGGAAGCCCCCAAGAACCCGGATACCTGCAACATATTCGCGCTGTACAAACTTTTTGCGACCGCATCGGAACAAGAAACGCTCGCGCAACTGTATCGCGTTCCTGCCACCGATGCGGAGAAACGCAACGGTCGCCCGTTCGGTTACGGCGACGCCAAAAAAATGTTGCACGGGCAGATCGATCGCTATTTCGCCCCGGCCCGAGCCAAACGGAAGCTGTTAGAGCGCGACCCGGGTTTGGTCGAGGAAGTGCTCTTGGCCGGGGCGAAACGCGCCCGCGAAGTCGCACGGGTGACATTGGGCTTGGTTCGCAAGTCGGTAGGCATGTCGGGCCAACCCGTAGCCTAATTAGAACGCCAATGCTTCATACCCTCACCCCTTGAGTGAGACGGTGGTTCGCGCAGCGAACCGGGAGAGGGGTTCTTCGATTTTTATCATTTCAACCCCTCTCCCCGCTTCTCGCAGCGATCAAAGCGACCTTCTCCCTCAAGGGGCGAGGGTGATTTAGGGTGATTTAGATAGAGTAGTCTAACGCCGCAGTGAAAATTTCACTGCCGGGCGCAGACGCTTGTATCCCGGCCTGAATCCGGCGAAGTATCCGAAGATTCTGCGGTGTTGTTGCACATCCGCCCGCGCAATTGTGAACTAGCTTTCCTGCACTAATGCCCGGCCCGCTCACGGTGGTGCGACGTGCCTCAGCTCTGCCCACAATGCCAATTTCTCGTTCCCGGTTCCAAGGAATCGGATGGGGAAAACGAACGTTGCCCCCGCTGCCGGGCGAAGCTTTCGGAATCTTCGGCAGTTGCCGTCGCCGAGCGATTACTCACCCCGACGCCGCTGAGCCACTTCTCCCTGAAGTTGAAACACCTCACCGGAAATCAAGGCCACACGATGCCGGCGGGCGGACAGGTGAAGTTGCTGTCGCTGCCGGCGGAATTCGATGGGCTTCGCAATCAATCCGCATTTGAAACACTCTCTCACGTCGCCCCTACGCCGGTTCCCTTGCACGAGCCGCTTTCGAGTGTGCCCGGTGAACCGTACGAGGAACCGGTGGCGCCGGAGCTTCTGCCCGGCTTCCGCATCGACGGGGTGATCGGCCACGGCGGGATGGGCTCGGTGTACCTCGCACGCCAATTGTCGCTCGATCGGCCGGTCGCGTTGAAGGTGATGAGCCAAACGTGGGCCAGCGATGCGGTCTTCGTGGCCCGATTCATCCGCGAAGCCTACGCGGCGGCCCAATTGAACCATCCGAACGTCGTGCAGATATACGACATCGGCGAAACGCACGGATCGCGGTACTTCAGTATGGAGTACGTAGTCGGCTGTTCCCTCGCCGAGCTGCTCAAGAAACGCGGGCGCATCGATACCGAACAGGCGGTGGGTTACGTTTTGCAAGCCGCCCGCGGATTGAAACATGCCCACGATCGGGGCATCATTCACCGCGACATCAAACCCGATAATCTGCTGCTCGACGAACACGGCACCGTAAAAGTCGCCGATCTCGGCTTGGTCAAAACGCCGGAACTCACGAAGTTTCAAGATCGCCTCTCCCAACGCGAAATCGATGGGGAACGCAGCGGCTTACACTCGTTGCCACCGGACATGACCGGAGTACGGATGGCCCTCGGCACCCCAGCGTTCATGGCCCCGGAGCAGTGCCGGGATGCTTCGACCGTCGATCACCGGGCCGATATATATTCGTTGGGCTGCACGCTGTACGCGCTCGTCACCGGCAAGCAACCCTTCCGTGCAAAGAGTGCATTCAGTTTGATGAAAAAGCACGCCGAGGAGGCGTTGGTTCCGCCGGAGCTACTCCACCCGCGATTGCCGCAAGAAGTTTCGGCCGTGATTTGCAAGATGATGGCGAAGAAACCCGGCGATCGCTACGCGAACATGGCCGAGGTGATCCGCATTCTCGAACATTGGCTAGGGGTTCAGAGCACGGCGGCGAAATTCACCCCGCGAGACGATCAAGTTTTGGAAGTCGAGCGCTTGGCCAACGAGTTCCAAAATACCCCCGCAGCGGTACTGCGGCAAAACTTGATCCGCACGGCGGTTTCGGGCACGGCGCTCGCGGCACTGCTCATGCTGTTCTTCGGTCAAATTCAATTCGCCTTCGGTTTGGCCGGCCTGGTCGTGCAGTCCTCCGTGGCGTACTTCCTGCTGAACGGCTACTCCCGGCACACGTATTTGTTCCGCCGATTCAAACAGTTCCTCCTCGGAATGTCTGGCGGGGATTGGATCGTGGCTTGCGGTGCGTTGGGCCTCGGCGTGGCGTTCCTTTGGATGTCCAAGCTGTTGCTCATCACGGCCGGTTTCGGCTTCATCGGAATCGCCGTGGCCGGGGCTGTTTGGTACATGTTGGATCGCCGGGTGAATGCGGAACGGGTGGCGATTGCGAATGCCACGGTCTGGTTGCAGAAGCACCTCCGGCAAGACGGAGCCAACTCCGGGGAAATTCGGCTGTTCTTCGCCAAGCATTCCGGGCGGCTCTGGGAAGAATACTTCGAGTTCGCGTTCCGCTTCGAAGAAAAGCTCGCGACTCGGGATCTGCTACTCCGCGCCGGTTCCGCGGGTGTTCGGGAGAAATTCGCGGCGTGGCGGGAACCGCTGGTGAACCTTCTGAACCGCATCGACTCCGTGCGGAAAGCCGCGAGGGAACGTGAACTGATCGAAAAAGCTGAGTACGAGCGTTTGATCACGGCGGGGGCCACGGTTCGGCAAGCCAAGAAAGCGGCGGCGGAACGGACCGAAGCGACCATCGAACGGGGCGGAACGCTGAGGCTGGGGGAAATCCCGGAATTCTCACACACCTATTCGCAGGCATCCCAGAGTATGATCTGCCTCGGACCCGTAGCGACGTGCCGCGATTACCCGAGCATGGCGGCCGAACTATTTCTGGGAACTCCCGTACGGGCTGTATTGGCGGCACTCTTGATCGCCGCTTCCGCACTCTGGTTCATCCAAAACGAACTCTGGCACTATTCGATTTCCACGGGAACCGAACCGCTCGCCATCTCCGGCGTGCCCGCCGCGTGGACGAGTTGGTGCGATTCCGCCAATGTAGGTTGGGGGGCGATGCTCCTGCTGGCATCGCTGTTCTACCGCGGCCCGCGCATGGCAGTATTGGCGACACTCGGAGCGGGAATCGCGGCCTTCGGCCACAAGCTCGGAATCCGCACCGTCGAACCGATCCAGGATTTCCACGTGGCGATGCTGCTCGGCACCGTGCTCGCACTCCTCGGTTACCGCTGCGGACGACGGTGATCGTTTGTCTTCGATTCCTGACTGTCAAGAACACATCCACGAATCGAATGCCGCTTTCGTATATTGGACGTATGAAGAAGCCTCCGCCGAAGCCCAAGGAAGGCGAAGATGTCATCGTTCACATCTGCCAGAATCGGCGGGCACTCCACGATTACGCCATCACCGATACGCTCGAATGCGGGATGGTGCTCGTCGGCACCGAAGTGAAAGCCCTCCGCGAAAAGCACGCCAGTTTGGACGACGCCTTCGCCCGCATCGACGGCGATGAACTTTGGCTGCACGGTTGCGAAATCCCAGAGTATTCGATGGGGAATCGGCTGAACCACGAGCCGAAGCGCACACGCAAATTGTTGCTGCGACGTTCGGAGATTGCAAAGTTCGCCGGGAAGGCTTCGGTGAAGGGGTTCACGCTCGTCCCGTTGCGGCTCTATTTCAAAAACGGCCGTGCGAAGGTGGAAATCGCGGTGGGCAAGGGAAAGCAAAGCCACGACAAGCGCGAAACCTTGAAAGCCAGTGAGGCGAAGAGGGATATTGATCGCGCCATGTCGCAATCCCGCAGGAAGCGGTGAGTCATGGGTTTGAACATTCTCGCGCTTGCGGAGTCGGTCGATCACGTCTGTTGCCGGTATCGGATTCGAGCGTTCCAACCGTTGTGGGAAGCCGCCGGGCACCGTTTGACGGTGGTTGCATTGGGGGATTCCCTCCGGCAACATTGGCGAGCACTTGGGGAGGCCGGGGATTTCGATGCGGTGATCCTTCAACGGAAGTTGCTTTCGAGGTGGGAAGTGCAGCGCTTGCGGAAGCGTGCACGCCGACTGATTTTCGATTTCGACGATGCGGTATGGTTGCGGGATTCCTATTCCGCGAAAGGCTTCGATAGCCCGAAGCGATCACGGCGATTTCGGCGGATCGTGGAAGCTTGCGATTGGATCGTCACAGGCAATCGCTACCTCGGCGAGTACGCGGGCAAGTTCATCGATACCGCGAATATTGTCGTGATTCCCACGTGCGTCGATCCCGCGAAATACACATTGGCGAAGCACGATCGACCGGCGGGAAACGTGAAACTCGCATGGTTGGGGTCTTCCAGTACCTTGCAAGGCATCGAGCTTCAACGGGAACTCTTCGACCGCGTCGCGGAGGCTCTCCCGCAGGCGACGTTCAAAGTCATCTGCGATCGTTTCCCAGAGTTCGCCAAGATGCCCGTCGAAACGGTACCGTGGAACGAGGCCACCGAAGCGGCCGCACTCGCGGACGCCGACATCGGCATCGGCTGGGTGCCGGACGATCCGTGGAGCCGGGGCAAATGCGGGCTGAAACTGCTGCAATACCAAGCGGCCGGCCTCGCGGTGATTGCCAATCCGGTCGGGGTGCAATCCGAAATCGTGCGGACGGGTGAAACCGGAATGTTGGCGACCACTGCGGAAGAGTGGTTGCGGGAAATCGTCGATCTCGCGTATCATCCCGAGCATCGCCGCCGACTCGGTGCCTGCGGCAGAGCCAACGTCGAGGCGAAATTCAGCGTGGCCGCGGGGGCGGGCGCTTGGCTCGAACTCTTCGCCCGCCTCTGATTCCCATGCTCAGCCACGTTCTGCGAAAGTTCGTTCCTTGGCGATTGCCGGAACCCGTGAAGCGGGTTCATTCGGGCAAGATGATTTGGTACGTTCTCCCCGCCGGCTTGGAACTCCTCGGCGAAGGCGGCCCGGATTGGGAAGGTTGGCCGACGACGACGATCAAACAGAATTTGCAACGAACGATCCTGCGGGCGGAGCTTCCGGGCGGGGCCGTGTTCATCAAGCGCTGCCGGGTGAATACGCCTCGGGCGTGGGTGCGCGAGATGGTGCGCCCCGCGAAAGCCCGTTTGGAATTCGAGAACGCCTTGGCGTTGCGAGCCTTGGGAATCGATTGCATCGAGCCGCTGGCGTGGGGAATCCGCCGTGGAATGATGCCGAGCGAATCGATCATCGTCACCCGCGAACAACCGAACGCGACGCTATTGGAAAATGTTCTTCAAACCGACATGCCTTTGAATATGCGGCGCGAGCTCACCCGATCCTTCGCGGTGTTCCTTGCGAAAATGCACAACGCGGGCGTGACGCACCCCGATCCACACCCCGGCAACTTCCTCGTGGAAATGGGGCCGATTACCAAATTCGCGTTGCTCGATGTCCACGGCGTTCACTTCGGCAAGCCGCTCTCTAGGCGTGCGGCCTCGGCGAATCTCGTGCTCCTCAACCGTTGGTTCCAACTCCGCTGCGAACGCACCGATCGCGCCCGCTTTTGGAAGGCATATTCGGGCGAACGTTCCGGATTGAACGACGCCCAAGCCCTCGAAGTCGAAGTGGCCACAAACGATTCCAACCGCGAATTCTGGGCCGCCCGCGATGCCCGTTACCTCGGCAACAATCGGCAGTTCCGGAAGTTCAAACGCAGCCACGCGGTCAAGGAACTCCCCGCGACCGATCTCGCCGCGTTGATGAGCCAGCCAAATGGACGCATCGTGAAGAACTCGGCGAGCACGACCGTCACCGAGGTGGAATGCGATGGTCACGCAATGATCGTCAAACGCTTCAAGCTGAAGAAGCGGTTCGCGCTCCTCGCCAATCGATTCCGCCACAGTCCGGCCCGCCGCAGTTGGCTGAGCGGACACCATCTGTTGGATCGGCAGATTCCAACGGCTCGGCCGCTCGCATATTCCTACCGAACGATGTTCGGTATCGAAGCCGAGGGGTTCGTCGCCTTCGAAAAAGTGCCTGAGGCATGCGATTTGATCGAAGCCGTGGATCGTGGATTCGCCAACGTTGAGAGGATCGCCAGGTTGTTACGCACCATGCACGACCGGGATGTTCGCCATCGCGATTTGAAAGCCACGAACATTCTCATATCTCGTGGCGAACCCGTTCTCATCGACCTCGTGGGCGTGACGGTTCGTGGTCGGGTGAGTGAAGCCGCTCGGCAGGCCGATCTTTCCCGCTTAGCCGTGAGCTTCCTTCACAATCCGAAGGTAAGCCATGCGGATCGGCTTCGATTCCTCCGTGCCTACCTGTATTGGGCACCAAAAAGCTGGGGGAACTGGAAGGTTTGGTGGAAGCAGATTACCCAACTTGCCGTGGAAAAAGTGGCTCGGAATCGCCGAACGGGTCGGCCCCTCACATAACCCCATTCTTTGTGAAGAAGCCCCTCCGGAATAGTCGAACTAACGGGTATCGGAATCGGCAAAGTCCTCTGGTGCAAACCACCGGGCTTCGCTATTCGATGGCACCCGTAGTCCCCGGATTGCAACTCGATGCCGGATCGCACGTTTACAATCCGTTCACTCGCACTCGCTACACTATTGGCAATCCTGCCGGTGGGCTGCAACTTCCTCGGTGGCAAATCGGGAACCACCACGCACACCACCGGGGAAACGTCCGAGCGGGCGCAAGCCCCGGCCCCCGCACCGCTGGCCACCAAACCTTCCAAGTATCAGCAACGGCTTTCGCAGTACGTCTTCTATTCCGATTTCCCGCTCGAAACCTCCGATCCGCTCTTCCGGGAACTCGAAGAACTGCCGGATCAGATTCAACGCGAGTTGCACTTGCCGATGTCGCAATCGCTCGTGCAGGTGTATTTGTTCGAGGATCAGGAGAAGTACGAAGCATACTTGCAAGCCCGCGATCCCAAACTCCCCGTCCGCCGGGCGTATTTTTTCGGCGAACAGCGCGGCAGCACTCCGGAAGAATTGATCGTCGTCACTTGGGCCGGGAAGCATCTGCGTACTGACCTCCGGCACGAACTTACGCACGCCCTTCTGCACAGCGTGTTGAAGACGGTTCCGCTCTGGCTCGATGAAGGCCTCGCGGGGTTCTTCGAGCAACCGACCAACACCGATGGCATCTGCTTGGCCCACTTGGATGCCCTCCGCCGCGGGAACTTCACGCCGAATCTCGCCCGGTTGGAGAAGATTACGCAAGTCGATCAGATGGATCGCGGCGAGTATCAAGAAGCCTGGGCCTGGGCTCACATGATGCTGCGGGGCCAACCCGCCGCGAAGAAAGTGCTACTCGATTACCTTCAAGCCTTGCGAACGAACTCGAACCCCGGTTCGTTGCTGGCGAAGTTGCAAGCGGCGGTGCCAGAACCGCACACGCAACTGCTGGATCACATCGCCCAGGTGCAACTACCGCCGCGCAACTCACGCGCGGCCAAATAGCGGGTAGAATACCGCAATGGCCAACATCCTTCTCGGCACGACCGGTTCCGTCGCGGCGGTTCGCATTCCGCTGTTGTATCGCACGCTCCTCAACAATGGCCACGAAGTGAAGGTCGTGGCAACCGAGCCTTCCCTGTATTTCTTTGAGCCCATTGAACTTGGCGATGCCCTGATCCGCGATGCCGACGAATGGCCGGGGGCGAAGTACACTCGCGGCGACCGTGTGTTGCACATCGACCTGAGAAACTGGGCCGACCTGTTCCTGATCGCCCCGCTCGATGCCAACACACTGGCCAAGCTGGCCGTGGGATTGTGCGAC
>JBBQWA010000003.1:0-34646 GCA_038211045.1 Gemmatales bacterium | reverse complement strand
GAATTGTTGTTATTCCCGCCGCACGCGGCGTAGTCCGTCTTGCCGACGTTCGGGGCAACCCCGGTCACGTTCCTGTAGCTCGCATTGATTCCGTTCTTGTAGGCTGCTGGCAAACGTCTCGACGAACAGATCATCGTGCTCACAGGCGTCTGGATCTTGGTGAAGTTGATCGTATTCTTGTTGGGATCGTTCGAACCCATGTTGAAAAGATTGCCTTGTTCGATGTACGGCAGAATGCTGAATACCCAGCCGCCGGGTTGATCCTTGCCCGCCCCACGATCCGGATCTCCGATCCAGTTCCAACCCCAGCCGGCGGATGGGAAATACCCTTGGGCATCGTGGCAGGAGTGCATCCCCAAGCCGAGTTGCTTCAGGTTGTTCTGGCATCGCATCCGAGCTGCGGCTTCACGCACTTTCTGGACAGCCGGCAACAACAGACCGATTAGGATAGCGATGATCGCGATTACCACGAGGAGTTCGATCAGCGTGAACCCCCGAATCCGCTGCGAGCGATTGGAACGCATAAATCACCTGAATGAGAGAGGAATGATGAATCATGATACTTTACGATTGCGATGTTTCAAAACTGCAATTCGATGGCTCCGCCGCTGCTGCGGCCGCTTTCGAAAATTTCTTGCCCGAGCGGAACCTTTCCAAGGAGTTTCCCAGAACTGTTAGTGACCGTGATGGAATACAATCCGGCGGGCACGCCGAGCGCTTCGTAACCAGTCACGCGCAATGGAGTGAAGCCGTTGGCATCGGTTTTTCCTTCGGCCGGCTTGAAGCTGGAACCGAAGGCCGGATCGGGAGTGATAACGACGAGGTGATCCGCCGCGGGCTGGCCCTTAACATAAACTTGGACGGTAGCGGAAACTAGCGAACCGGAATCCCTATAGGCGGTGATGCGGGTCACCAGTTCCGCCTTGTTCAGTTTCTGATCTTGATCGGTATCGATAGCCGCGAAAGCCGATTTCAATGCCGGGCATTTTTCCGCTTCAGAGCGGTCGATGTTGCCGTCTCGGTTTTGGTCGTACTGTTGAAGCAGAGCCGCAGATATGGAATCGGGATCGTAATTAGGAACGGAAACAGGCTGCAGGTTCGATTTCGAACACCCGCCCAACGGGATCAATAAAACTATGAAGGCCGCAAACCGGGAGAAGGTTCGCATTCCAACCTCGTTTACCGTCGGTTGACGATGGAAGTATCGCAGAGAGAGAGAGCTTCATCAATTTATCATACTTGTGACCTAGAGCAAAAAACAATTCGAACTTTATATTTGGTCGAATTCCAAGTTCTTGCGTCTTGAAGGCTTTTCAGTCACAATCTGTCCGTGACAATAATTCCACGAGATCTACACCCGATGCGTACCTTCTTCTTCCACATGCTCATGACATTCCCCCTGATTGCGGCCGAACTGCCGACCGATCCCGTTGCGTTGCCTAAACAGGCCGGGTTCCCCGATCCGCTGCTCATGTTCGACGGCACTACGGTCGCCACGAAATCGGATTGGGAAACCAAGCGAAAGCCGGAGTTGAAGGAACTGTTCCAACGCTTCATGTATGGCCGTTACCCGGCCGCGAAAACGAATGTCACCGCGAAGACGCTCTACGAAGACACCAAGGCCTTCGGTGGGAAGGGCACCCTCCGCGAAGTCGAACTTTCGATGGGCATCCCCGATTGCCCGCCCATCTACGCGATGATCGCAATGCCGAACGTTCGCCCCGAGAATGGCCTGCCCGTTTTCCTCGGCATCAATTTCTCCGGCAACCACGTGATCGTGAGCGATCCAAAGATTCACTTGCCCACGAATTGGATGCCCCCGAAGTTCCCCGGCGTGAAAGACAACAAAGCGACGGACGAAGGCCGGGGTAAGATCCCGGAACGCTGGCAACCGGAAATGATCGTGGAACGGGGCTACGCACTCGTCACGTTCTACTGCGGGGACATCGATCCGGACGATGCGAAAACCCGAGGAGCCATGCGACCATTCATCACGCCGCAACCGGATCCAAAAGAACAACGGGATCAAACAGGCAGTGTCATGGCGTGGGCATGGGGTGCGCACCGGGTGGTCGATTACATCGTGGGGCAGAAGGAATTCGATCCGAAAAGGATCGCGGTTCTCGGCCATTCCCGATTGGGCAAGGCGGCGTTAGTCGCTGGGGCGTTCGACGATCGCATTGCCGTCGTATTCCCCCACCAAGCCGGTTGCGGTGGCACAGGCCCGAGCCGGCACGAGAACCCCAAAGCCGAAGGGGTGAAACGAATCAACACGAGCTTCCCGCACTGGTTCTGCAACAACTTCCACACCTTCAATGACGACACCTCCAAGTTGCCGTTCGATCAGCATTGCCTTTTGGCGCTCTGCGCACCGCGTCCGGTGCTCTACTCGAACGCCGCGGACGACGAATGGGCCAACCCGGCGGGGCAGTTCGAGATGATGAAGAAAGCCAGCCCAGTGTACGAACTGTTGGGCGTGGAAGGGATGAAAGCGGAGAAGATGCCGGGGATGAACGCGATGGTCGAAAACCGGTTGGGCTACTGGATTCGCCCCGGCAAGCACGAGGTGAACGCCGATGATTGGAAAGCGTTCCTCCAATACGCGGACAAATGGCTGAAGTGAGGGTGGCAAGACTTTTTTCTAACGGTTGGCTTGCGAATGCTAATCGAACACTAACGCCCCCGTCATTCCCGCGGAGGCGGGAATCCGGAACCTGAATATCGAAATCAAGGTCTGAATTCCCGCCTCCGCGGGAGTGATGGATCTATACGCGGGCAAATGGCTGAAGTGAGGGTGGCGTTCCGAATCATTCTTCGAGCCTAGGGAACAACGATTCGAAGTCTTCCTTTTTCGCATCGTCCAGCCGGTGGTATTCTGCACGCCAATATTCGAGTGTTTCGTTGAGTGTTCGCTCAGTGTCCGGCGTCAGGAGGGCATGATCCTTCAGCCGCTTCATCTCATAGGACGCCGAGAAATAACGGGATTGTGCCACCATCAGGCTCGGCAATTCGCGGAATCCGATCGATAGATGCCAAGCGATACTCTCCGGGTTGGCTAGCATTGCGCAACTCCGAAGACGTCGATGGCCCTGTCGTCCGATGTCTCGCAGGCCGGCAAGTGTTACCGAGGCGGCAAAGCCCGAGCGCCGTTGAGACGGACAGGTGAAGACGCAATCGAGGATCGGCCAGTTTTTCCCCATTTTGAAAAGCGCTGCGGCCACGACCCGGTCATTTTGGATTATCACCCGGGAACTCGGCGACCAAACGCCCCGTTCCGTGCCGAAGAACCCGTCGAAGTATTTTTCCACTTCCTTAGTATAACCAACGTCGTCGTGTTCGCAATACTCGGGTGAACGAGCGAAGGCATCGGTAAAGGTTTGGGCGAGGCGTTCCCGATCTTCCATCCGAACATTGCGAATACCGGGCGGCTCCTCGCAATGCTCCGATTGCGGATCGATTTCAAATATCGACATCGACCACGATGGCCGGATGTGGGCCTTCTCGCCGTAATACTCTCGCTTCCAACCGGGACGTACGGGGATTATCCGTTCAAACTCATCGAACGTCATTTCGCGATGGATCGAACGCAATCTCTCCATTCCGGTTCCTTCACTTCCGCACCAGAACCCGCAGTTCCTTCGGCAGCGGGAAGATCACATTCTCCTCGCGGATCGAACGGTTCTCCACGGTCGCATCGAACTTCTCGATCAGAAAATTCACGCAATCTTGCACGTGTTCCTCCGGGGCGCTCGCCCCGGCGGTCACGAGTACGCGATCGTTCGGGCCGAACCAATCTTCGCGCATCTCCGAAACGCGGTCGATGAGGTAGGCCGTTTTGCCCTGCTGACGGGCGATCTCCGCGAGCCGGTTGCTGTTGGAACTGTTCTGGCTGCCGAGAACGACCACGACCTCGGCTTCGGGCACGAGTTCGCGCACCGCCTCTTGGCGGTTCTGGGTGGCGTAACAAATGTCCGCTTTGTTGGGCCCGACGATCTGCGGGTATTTCTTCTGCAGTGCGACGATGATCCCCTTGGTTTCATCCACGCTGAGAGTGGTTTGCGTGAGGAAAGCGAGTTTCGCATCGGCCGGGAGGGCGAGCGTTTCCACATCTTCGGCGTTCTCGACGAGCACCATCGCGGCGGGAGCTTCCCCCATCGTACCGATTACTTCGTCATGCCCTTCGTGCCCGATCAACACAATGGTGTAGCCTTCCTTGGCGTAGCGGATCGCTTCGAGGTGAACCTTGGTGACGAGCGGGCAGGTGGCATCAATGGCCCGCAGGTTTCGGGCGAGGGAATGCTCGCGGATTTCCGGGGAAACGCCGTGGGCGCTGTACAGCACCGTTTGCCCGGAAGGCACCTCGGAAATATCCCCCACGAAGACGACGCCGAGGGATTCGAATTGTTCGACAATCGGGCGATTGTGAACGATCTCGTGGTAAACGTAGATCGGCTTACCGAAGAGTTTCAGAGCCGTTTCCAACGCTTCGATGGCCATGTTCACCCCGGCGCAGAATCCGCGGGGGTTGGCGAGCAGCACTTTCATTCCGAGTTCCTCACGGAGACGTAATGCACTTTGGCGAATAGCGGATCATCGTGCCACCCTCTCCCCGTTGGAGAGAGGGTAAAATACAAATGCCAACCCTTTCACTTTACAATCCAAAGTGGTTATGGCCAACCCCTCACAGCGGGTGCGACCAACCCCGCGGCACGAGCGGTTCGCGGGTTCCACGCCGGTCGAGGAAGAAACCATCTGCGATGATTTCGCCGATATCGAAGGCGAGGCCCGAACCGGCGACTCCCTCCGCTTCCGATGCCGGCACGGTGAAGATCAATTCGAAGTCTTCACCATCTTCGAGGGCATGATCCAACGGCAGCTTGCCCGTCCGATCGGAAAGCCGCAGGGCATCCGGGTGGATCGGGATCGCCTCGGCATTCAACGCGGCGCCCACTCCGCTCTCTTCGAGGATGTGGCCCAAGTCGGCACTGAGGCCGTCGCTGATATCGATAATACTGTGTAACCGAAATCGCCGCGCGAGTTCAACCGCTTCGCGGATGCGGGGCTTCGGATTCAGATGCCGGCCGAGAATACTGCCCCCGCACGGGCCCGTGACGAAAATGCGATCTCCGATTTTCGCCCCCGAACGCAGCACCGGCCCGGAATGAGGATTCGCTTCCCCCAACACCGTGACGTTGATGACCAAGCCTGCCGTCCAACTGTTAGTATCGCCGCCGATGATCGGCACGCGGAACTCGTCTGCCACTTCGCGGAGTCCGAGCATGAGTTCGCGGGCCAACGCACCGGAGGAATCCCCTCGGGGGAGTGCCACGCTTACGAGGGCGGCCGTGGGAATCCCGGCCATCGCCGCGATGTCCGAAAGATTCACCGCCATCGCTTTACGCCCTGCGGCGCGGGGGCCGCACTCGGCGAGGAGGAAATCGACCCCTTCCATCAGCATGTCGGTCGTGGCGAGTGTCGGCGCGGGATTGGGAAGCAGAATGGCGCAGTCGTCGCCGGGGCCGAGGCGGACGTTGCGGTTCCCGCAGTAACCCTGTCGCAAGCGGCGGATCAGTTCGAATTCGCCGATCATGGTGCGGTTTCTCTGCCGGAATACTTTTCATTCTCCCGGCGGAATTCTTCGGCCCGGCCCGAAAAGCTATTCTACATTGTAATCGCACTAAACCTAGGCTTGGCCCGACTGCGCCCGGAGCTTCCCCGATATGTTGACCGACACTCCCGCTCCCGCTAACATCGCCTCCGCCGATACCGAACCGCTTCCGGAGTTCGTCACTCGGTGTTTCGGCGAGCTCTATTTCCATACCGATGGCGACATCGCCGCGATCGCGTTCGCCGGGAACGGGAACGTCTGCTCCATCGACGAGAGCGGGCTGCTCAGGCAATGGTCGCCCGGGGGGAAGCTGAAAAGCCGGGCGTTCCTCAGCGATTTGGAAACCCTCTGGGCGTTCAGCCGCGATGCGAAACTACTCGCCAGCGGCAACGACGATCTCTTGCTTTGGGATGTATCCGATGGCCAATTGCTGGCCACGATCAAGCAAGAAAGCTGGGTCACGGCGATCGCATTCTCCCGGGATGGCCAAGTGGTGGCCAGCGGGCACGACGACGGCAGCGTTCGACTTTGGGATGTCGCCTCGAAGAAGAAAGTGGGCGAAATCGCGGCCCACCCCAAGCCGATCTCGGCGATCCAGTTCCACCCTTCCGGCGAACGCTTCGCTACGGCGGGCGAAGATCGCAAGGTGCGGGTGTGGGATGCTCGCACGCTGAAAAATACTTCCACGTTGGCCAGCCACACGGATCGCATCCCGGCGCTTACATGGACTCAAGATGGGCGCTATTTGGTATCGGCGGGGTGGGATACCTCGGCCCGCGTGTGGGAACCAGGGGCTTCCGCCGATCCGCTGATGCTCTTGAACAGCCACGCCGATCAAGTGGTGCAAGCGGAGTTCGGTCCGGAGGGGTCGTTGCTCGCATGTGCCGATTCGGATCATGCGATCACGTTGTGGTCGAACCCCACCGCTGGCAAATCTTCGGCGGTTCTCACCGGGCACCTCGATGAGATCCGGGCGATGGCCTTCAACGCGGAGGGCACCTTGCTCGCCAGCGGTGGGGCCGATCGGGTGATCCACATTTGGGACGCCAAGACCGGCAAACTCGTGGCGGGGCCGATGGGGCGTGCGAAGCACGATCTCGCCTTCATTCCGGGGGATACGCCGAAACTCGCCAGTACCGGTTCCTCGAACTTCCGTATGTGGAACGCGGCGACCGGCGAGGAAGTTGCGCCCTCGGGCGATGGCCCGGCCCATTCGGTCGCGGCCAGCCGCGATGGCCGTTGGCTCGCGGTCGGCGGCACCGATCACTTCACCCGGTTGTACGATCTCACGAAGCCGGGTTCGCCCGCCTTCCGCTTGGAAGCAACCAAGCCGCCGGTCGGTTCGCTCGCATTCTCCCCGGATGGTTCGTTGCTCGTGGCGACCAGCCCGACCGATGGTTTGGCGTGGCTCTGGACGACCGAAACCAAGAACCCCGATTTGATCTTGATCGAAGCCGCCGACGGTTGCACTCTCGAAACCTGCGCCATCGATTCGACGGGGCAGTTCATCGCGGTCGGCGGTGTCGATTACCTCTCGACCAGCGACCGCGACGGAGCGGTTTGCGTGTGGGATCGCACCACGAAACTCAAGGCGGCCACCTTCGACCATGGCGTTTACGCCGTGGCTTTCGACCCGCAAGGGCGGTTCCTCGCCGGGGCCGGCATCGACGATTGCGTATACATTTGGGATCCGGCGAGCGAACGTGAAGTGTTCCGCATCGAAGGGCATTCGGACCGCGTCAACGCCATCGCATTCACGCCGGATGGCAGCTACCTCGTCAGTGGGAGCGACGATGCCACCTTGCGAATTTGGGACGTGCTTTCCGGGCGGTTGATCATCTCCCGCGAATTTGATTCCGCCATCCAATCCTTGGTATTCGATACCGGAGGCGTTTCGCTCTTCTGCGGCAACGGCAACACTACGTGCTTCCAACTCGATTTCCAAAAGTTGATGAACGATTGATACGTGGGGCTGACGGTCGCTATAACAGTACCACTGACGGTTGTTTTAGCTAAAAGCTAGTTGCCGAATACTCATTGCTATTCAACCCAAACAACTGTTGAGTTGTTTGAAATTCATTAGCTTTTAGCAAGAACTAACCCCGCCGTCCGCAGTACGACTGTGAATAGCCTCATGTTGCAGCGATGGCTGCCGAGGATGCAAACCCCGTGGAACTGACGCACCACTCTGACCGATACAAATGAATTTCGCCATAATGGATCGAATCTCCATCCTTACGCCACCGGGGGTGGGGGCGATTGCGTGCCTTGGCGTAGGCGGCCCGAAGGCGTGGAAAACGATCCGCCGATTCTTTCGACCGCAGGGCAAACAACCGCTTCCCGATTCGCCGCCGCTTCACCGGTTCTGGTTCGGCACCCTCGGCCATGCCGATGCCCCCGGCGATGAAGTGATCCTTTCTGCGAAGCCCGACGGGTTCGAGATTCATTGCCACGGTGGGCGGCGCGTCGTCCGATGGATCATGGGGCTATTCCTCGGCGAAGGCTTCGCCGAAGTTCCTTCGCACAATTTCAATGTTGAAACGCCGTGGGACTTGCTCACCCGTGCGAGCACCACCCGAACTGCGGCGATCTTGCTCGATCAATATCACGGTGCATTCCGCCAAGCCGCGGAAATCATTCTCAACGATCTTCCCGCATCCTCAACCGCGTTGAAACGGTTGTTGGAACTGGCCCCGATTGGCCGGCACCTCGTGGAACCGTGGAAGGTGGTGATCGCCGGGCCGCCGAACGTGGGCAAGAGTTCCTTACTGAACGCCTTGGCCGGGTACGCCCGCAGTATCGTCGCTCCCGTGATGGGAACCACCCGCGATGTGGTAACGGCGTCGGTGGCCTTCGATGGTTGGCCCGTGGAGTTGAGCGATACAGCCGGTTTGCACGAAGCCCAAGATGCGCTCGAAGCGGCGGGGATCGAGAAAGCGATCGAACGAATCGCGGATGCCGATCTCGTGGTGTGGGTGAAGGATGCCACGGAAGGTCGCCCCGCCGATGCATCGAGCGAGATTCCGGCCGAACGGTTGTTGGTGGTATGGAACAAGTGCGACGTTGCGGCCGGGTTGGATGTTCCGAACGAACTGCGAGTTTCGGCAACCGCGTATACCGGAGTTCCCGAGTTGATCGTAGCGATCGTGGCCCGGTTGATTCCCCGCGCTCCGCTTCCCCTCGAAGCGGTGCCATATTCTCCAGCCCTCGCGTTGGGGGTGGAAATGGCCTGGCAGCAATTCGCCCTCGGCAATCTCGACGCGGCCGGTGCATTCCTCAAGTCTTGTATTGCCGAGGCTTCGTAGGAATCGGGTCGTAACGAAGTGCGAACGGCCAAGGCGTTCCCCGCCACTTCGTTCTCCTCAATCCATTGCTGCGGGAAGCTCGAAGAAAGATAGGAGCGATGTTTTCACACCCCGAGCGACCCACCCGCGTGCCGAAGTTATCCATTCGCCGCTGCATTTCCGCCCTCGCGGTTCTCGCATTGCTGGCACCTTCCGCACCGGCATTCTTCGATGCGTTCCGAATGTGCGATGCGGGGAAACTGGATCGGTTGAACGCGAAACTCGCGGGGCGCGTGCTCGATTACACCAAGAACCACCGGGCCGATCGCCGAATTTGGAGTGGCTCGCTGAACCAATGGCGTTCGGTGTACGTGTACGTTCCCCCCGGTTACGATGGGAAAACGCAATTCCCCGTGATGTTCTGGCTCCACGGCTTGTCTCACGACGAGCGCCACTTTCTGAACATCGTTCACCATTTCGACGAAGGCATCCGCGCGGGCCTCTTCCCGCCGACGGTGATCGTCGCCCCGGATTCCAGCCTTCATACGAGCCTCTCGCCGTTGAAGAACGGCAGTTTCTACATGAACACTCGGGCGGGGAACTTCGAGGATTACATCGCCGGCGACGTGTGGAACTGGACGAACCAAAACTTCGCCATCCGCCCGGAACGGGACGCGCACTTGATCTCCGGGGCGTCGATGGGCGGGTACGGCTCGTTCAATCTGGCCTTCAAACACAAAGAGATCTTCGGGAACATCGCCGGGATCATGCCGGGGTTGGATTCGCAGTACATCGATTGCCGGGGAAAGTACTTCACGAATTACGATCCCAATTGCGTCGGCCAGCGGGATGAATTCCCGCGGCAGCAGGTCGTCGGCCGATTCTACGGCATCATCCTCGTTCGTCAGGGTCGCCTCTTCGATCCCTTGTTCGGCCGATTCCGCAAAGTTCCCGCCGATGTGATCCGCAGCAACAACCCCGTCGAGATGCTTTCAATTTACGATGTGCGTCCCGAAGAATTCCGCATGTTCATCGCTTATGGAACGAGAGACGAATTTAACATTGATGCCCAAGTGGAGCACTTCCTCGACGTCGCGGCGAAGCGGGGAATCCATCCGACAGTGGAACGCATCGAGGGCGGCAGGCATAGTGTCACCGACGGCGCGAAATCCTTCCCGGCACTCAGTCGCTGGATATCTGCGAAGTTCGCCCCGTACGTTCCGGCGGGCTACCAACCGATGAACGGTTGCCGTTGCGAGATTCAATTGCAAGCATTTACTTCCGAGCATGTTCGCCCGCTCTATTTATCCCCATTGCCCGCCTCACCGGGTACATTAGCTCTGCGATAACCGAACCCCTCGCGGAGCCTGCCATGAAACTCGCCAAGCTGCTCAACGACATGGGCGAAAGCCGCGTTGCGATCATCGACGACGGTTACGCGATCCCGCTCGATATGAAACGCAATGCGAGGGTGAGCACCCTCGCGGATATCCTCCATTCCCCGGATCCGGAGAAGCTCGCGAAGAGCCTGATCGTGGCGGGGATCACGCATTCCTCCGTGAACACGGCCCATTTTCTGCCGCCGGTGGATCGCCAAGAAATCTGGGCCGCCGGGGTGACGTACAAACGGAGCAAGGTGGCCCGCGAAGAGGAATCGGCCGGGGCGGCGCAGTTCTACGACAAAGTGTACAGTGCCCCGCGGCCGGAATTATTCTTCAAAGCGACGCCCGAGCGCGTAGTTTCCCCCGGCGAGCCGATCCGCGTGCGCAGCGATAGCAAATGGAACGTTCCTGAACCGGAACTCACCCTCGTGATCTCGCCGGACTTGCGAATCGTCGGCTACACCGTGGGGAACGATGTGAGTTCGCGGGACATCGAAGGGGAGAACCCACTGTACTTGCCGCAGGCGAAAGTATACCACGGCTCGTGCGCGATCGGCCCGGTAGTGACGCTCGCCGGTTCGATGCCGAAGCTCGCGGAATGCGAAATCCGCCTGATCATTCACCGGAAAAAGCAAGTGGTCTTCGACGGTTCGACGTCGATCGGGCAGATGAACCGCACGCCCGAAGAACTCGTGGAATGGCTGGGGAAAGACAATCGCTTCCCGCACGGGGTCATGCTCATGACCGGCACGGGCATCGTTCCGCCGGATGCGTTCAGCTTGGGTACCGGCGACGTGGTGGATATCAGCATCAGCGGCATCGGCACGCTGACCAACCCGGTGGGGTAGTAATTCACTGCCCCGGTTCGAGGAGTTCATTCGTCACTTTGTCGACGCCCGAGGTGGTTTGGGCGAGTTCCACGGCCCGGATGCGTTGCAAGCTGTTCTTCACTTCGCCGCGGAGTTTCACATTGTTCCCCTCGGCGATCACGTGAACGTTGGCTCCATCCATCGATTTATCCGTGCGGATGCGGATATTCACACGTTCGGACATGCCGAGAAAATCTTGGTTCCGCAAGGCGTTCACCGGGCCGGCCATCTTCGAACTTTCCGGCAGGGCGTCGCCGATCTTCTTCGTGGCGACCTTTCCCACGTTCGTGAGAATCTGGGCGTCCCCGGGTTTGCTCGTGGCGAGCGTACCCCCGACGATTCCCACAGCCAGCACTATTCCCAAAAACTTACGGCCCACGGCACTGCCCCCGTCGCGGATTACAACCTAGAAAGCTAGCACACCGGTTTCGCCGGGGCGGGAATACTTCGGAAGTTTCCGAAATTCGCGGCGGGTGCGCTATCGGAAGCATGTCGTGGGTGGTAAAATCGGTATGTGGCAAGACGCGCGGAATCTCGTTCCCGAATCTGGGGAGGCACACCCCCACACCCGAGGGCAACGGACATGTTACTCAAACGATTTTTGCAAATGGGAATCGCCGGGCTGGCGCTCGGTAACTCAGCCTCGGCGGCTGACCCGGATACTATGCGGCTCGGTCGAACCGAAGCCAGAGAGTCGAGCGTAACCGCTCTCGAAGCGCCCGCGAACGAAGACACCGAACTCGTGCGTGGGCGCCACGGTTACTATGGCGGGCACCGTGGTTATTACGGTGGTGGAAGTTATTACGGTCGGAGTTACTACGGCGGTGGTTACTACGGCGGCTACGGCGGTGGTTACTACGGCGGTGGTTACTACGGCGGTGGCTACTACGGGAATTACTACCCCCGCAGCAGTTTCGGTATCGGCTTCGGGTATGGCGGATACAGCTACCCGACGTACTACTACTCGACGCCCGTGTATTACTACGGTTGCAGCGGTTCTGATGCACCGACGGTGAATTTGGGAAAATCTTCATCTCAACCGCTGGCTTCCCCCATGGAAATGGCTCCGCCCTCGTCACCTTCTCCGGTTGCACCTCAGCGAATCCAGCCGAGTGAAACGCTCAAGGTGAATCTCACTTCGGTTCGACCCGCCATCCAGTATCCAGCGTACGGCGAATAAGCAAAACGAAAGAAGCCCGCTCGAAAGAGCGGGCTTCTCGCATTTGTTGCCAGCATCGATTACTTCTTGACCGGGGCGGTCAAGCTCGTGATGCCCGCTTCCACGGCGGTGATGTCCTTGTCGGTAATCTTGCCCTTTTCGAAGGCCATATTGGCCTTGGCGGTGCGTTCCGAGTACAGAACGACGGTGAGGTCGGCGTCTTTCGACACGTTGTACTTGTTCGGGCCGCTCGGGTTATCCACGGCGAGGATTACGTTCTTGAGGTTTTCCTTCGCGGCGAAGGCCTTGAGCTTGTCGGCGGCCTTGTCGTCGTCGGTCAGGAACACCACGAAAGCGCCCATTTCCGACTTCGCATTCTTAGCGGCCGCAGCGTCGATCGCCTTGATCAACTTCTGGGTCATCGGGCACTCCGGGGTGCGGGCGAAGACCATAGCCACCGGCGAATCGCCGAACTTGCAGTACAGGCATTGCTTTTCGCCGGCTTTGTCGCCGTTCACGTTGAGCGGGTGGAACGGGCCGGGGAGCTTTTCGCCCGATTGCGGGCCGGACTTCAGTTCGGCTGCGACGGCGAGACCACCCACGAGGGCTACGAGGCCGGCGACCATCAGATTGCGAATCATGCGAAACTCCTGAAGAATGACAGTGAAGAACGATTGCCCCACGGTCGTAATACCAATGCGACCAACGGAGCTTACACCTAGACGAAAATCCAGGTGGAGTTATTCAAGCCGAATGGGCGGCGATGTCCATAACGACTCTGCCGATTATGCCGAATTTCATAACAACTTCTCAGCGACGATCCGTAACCCCTCAAGAACAAGATCGTTCACCAAAACCACCGGTTCCGCGAGGTGCGGGTGCAGAATCGCCGCATCGCCACCGGTGAGACACACGGGAAGGGGTTCGGCTTCCGTCTCGCGCAGAGTGCGCACAGTTCCCAAAGCCGCAACGAGCATTCCGAGTTGAATCGCTTCTTCGGTGTTTTTCCCCGGTTGCACGCTGGCCAAAGATTCGAGGGTAACTTCTGGGAGTTGGGCCGTGTGTTGGTTCAACGCTTTGGCCATGAGGGCGAAGCCGGGCAGGATGGATCCGCCGATGAAGGCACCCTCCGCATTAATGAAGTTCACCACGAGTGCGGTGCCGACTTGAACGACGAGGAACGGCGGCGGGAAAATTGCCAACTTCAACGCCCCGAGGCACGCCAGCAGTCGATCGAGGCCGACGCTTTCGGGCGTCGTCACTTCGATTGCGAGGGGAATCTGGCGGTAGGAACGGAGAACCAAACAATCTTGCGAACGATCCGCCACCCAGCGCACGAAATCATCGGTGCGGGCGGAATCGACGCTGGCGATCAGCCACGAGAAAGTTTCGGGGAGTTGCCAAGCATCGAATTGTGCTTGCCATTCTTCGTGGTTGTACCGGCCGAGTGCGGCCGTTTCGAAGAGGGAACCATCGCGAACGAGGCCCCATTTCATACGGGTGTTGCCGATATCGACGACGACTTGAGCGGGCATAGCGATTGATCCGAGCCGGAAGCGCAGCGACGATAGAATTGCGACGAAAGCATCGTCGCTTACGCTTCTGGCTCCGATGGAGATTACGATTGATCCGAGCCGGAAGCGTCAGCGACGATTGAATTGCCACGAAAGCATCGTCGCTTACGCTTCCGGCTCCGATGGAGTTGGTGCTTCTTCCATCCGCACAGCCTTCTCTTCGGCGAATACGGTGAAGCGTTGTTTCGCTTTCGCGTCCCGTTCCGCTTTCTTCAGTTCGTTCACGAGAACTGCAGCTTGGCCGACGACTTTGGAAAGCCCTTGGCCGGTGACGCTCGACATCAAATACACTTCCCGGCAAATCTCGTGTTCGAGCTTGGCCCGCACCTCGTCCGCACCGGGGAGTTCCGCCTTGCTCACGCAAACGATCTCAGGTTTTTCGTCCAAGCCGGCTCCGTAGGTTTTCAGTTCGTTGCGGATGGTGTGGTAGTTCCGGATCGGATCGGAATCGTCCATCGGGAAAGGTTCCACCAAATGCACGATCACCCGGGTTCGTTCGACGTGCCGTAGGAATTCGTGCCCCAGCCCGATGCCTTGCGATGCCCCTTCGATCAATCCGGGAAGGTCGGCCATCACGAAGTTTGCATCGCCGCCTAAACTCACGATGCCGAGGTTGGGCGTCTTGGTGGTGAATGGGTAATCGGCGATTTGCGGCGTCGCCCGGCTAAGCCGGGAGAGCAGGGTGGACTTCCCCGCGTTGGGGAATCCGACGAGGCCGACATCGGCGATCACCTTCAATTCCAGGGTAATCCAGCGTTCTTCGCCCGGTTCGCCGGGGCCGAACTCGCGGGGCGTACGGTTCGTGGCCGTGGCGAAGTGCTTATTCCCGCGGCCGCCGCGGCCGCCCTTGCCCACGATGCAGATATCGCCTTCCTCGACCAGATCCTTGATAACGTTGCCGCGGTCGCGATCGCGGATCAGCGTGCCGGGGGGCACGAGGATAATCATGTCGGCGGAATCGGAACCGGCACACAGGCTGCCGCTTCCGGCTTCGCCGTTGCGGGCTTTCCAGTGCTTGCGCTGCACGAGTTGCGAGAGGTTGTCGGCATTGGGATCGGCGCGGATGATGATGCTGCCGCCGTCGCCGCCGTCCGGGCCGCCCCGGGGCACGTACTTCTCGCGGCGGAAGGAGCACATGCCCTTTCCGCCGTCGCCACCCTTCACGAAGATTTCAACGCGATCGACAAACATGTTGTGGGGTATGGGGTATGGGGTTTAGGGTCTGGATGCTGGGGCAAATGGTTTAAGATGTTGGCATTCTATCGAAAGGTGTTCAGACCCTATACCCCATACCCCACGAACTACATCTGTTCCACGGTTCCAATGCCAAGAAGGCTCAACGCTTTTTGGATCGTTTGGCCCGTGAGTTTCACCAACATCAATCGGCTGGCTTTCAACTCCGGCGTCGGGGCAATCAGTACCGGGCAAGTCTCGAAGAAACCGTTGAAGGTCTTCGCCAAGTCCCAGAGGTAGGCAGCGATATGGTGAGGTTCGTACTTCGCCGCCGCTTCCTCCACCGCCTCCGGGAACTTCAGTAATTGTACTGCCAACGCACGCTCAGCGGGTTCGCCCAGCGAGATTGCTTCGGTTTGGTAGCTCTCGAAGTCCAGCTTGCCCTTGCGGAAGATCGCTTTGCAACGGGCATAGGCGTACTGCATGTAGGTCGCGGTGTTGCCATCGGTCGCCAACATTTTGTCGTAGTCGAAGACGTAATCGCTGGTGCGATTGCCACTGAGGTCAGCGTACTTCACGGCACCGATGCCGACGACTTCCGCGATCTCCTTCTTGCGTTCGGTCGTGAGCTCGGGAATGTCGTGCCCATGGGCGATACGTTCGGCATGGCTCGCTTCGTACTTGCGCAATGCCTCGGCGGAAGCGTCATCTAGCAACGACATCAGTTCAATCGTGCCGCCGTCGCGGGTCTTGAATGGTCGTTTGTCCTTCCCCAAGATCGAACCGAAGGCCACGTGTTGGTATTCGATTTGGTCGTAGCCCCAGCGCCGAGCGTTGGCGTAGATCGTCTTGAAGTGCAACGCCTGGCGGGCATCAACGACGTAGAGCAGGGCGTCCGGCTTCCACGTCTCAACCCGGTATTGGATCGTGGCGAGGTCTGTCGTGGTGTAGGTGAAGGCGCCGTCGCGCTTGCGGATGAGCGCGGGCGGTTCTTCCTTCGAATCGCCCGCTTCCGGGACGATCCCCTTCGCATTCGGCACGACGACCGCGCCGTTGCTTTCGACCGCGATCCCCTTGGCAATCAGGCTCTCCACCACGCCGGGGAGCATTGGGTTGTAGAAGCTCTCGCCGAGGGCGTGGTCGATCTTCACGTCCAGGCGTTCGTAGATCGGCCGCAGCATTTCCAAGCAAGCCGGCATGAACTGCTTCCAAAGTGCGACGTTCTCCGGATCACCCGCGTGGAGCTTAGCTGTTTCCTTGCGACACTCGTCCATCACATCGCCCTTAGCGTCGTCTTCATCCCCACTCACGGCCGCGAGTTGGCGAACGTGTATGTAAAGGCGGGCCAGCTCGCGCACCGGATCGGCGACGTACGCCTCGGCGTTCAAGTGATGCTTGTACCCGTGGATGAGGATTCCGAACTGCGTGCCCCAATCGCCGAGGTGGTTGTCGCCGATGACAGTATGGCCTTGGAAACGCAGGATGCGCACGAGGGCATCGCCGATGATGGTGCTGCGCAGGTGGCCAACGTGCAACGGCTTGGCCACGTTCGGCCCGGAATAGTCGATGACGAAGGTTTTGGTTTTTGGCTTATCGGAGCCGCGAGCGTTAGCGAGCGATACGTCGGCGTGATGTAGCGAATTCTCGGAAGCGTATGGTTTCGCTCGCTGACGCTCGCGGCTCTGTTGGAGGCCGATCAATCGAACCGCCAACCACACATCCTTCAATTTCAGATTGATAAAGCCCGGCCCGGCGACCCTTGCGGATTCCACGAGGTCGTCCATCGGCAGCATGTTTACAATATCATGGGCCAGTTCCGCCGGTTTCTTACCCAACGCTTTGGCCATCGCCATGCAGAAGTTGGCTTGGTAATCGCCATTCTTGGCATCGGATGCCGGCTTAATCATGCCGAGGTAGTCCGTCACCTTCGCCGCATCCGGGGCGAGGGTAAGCAACACGGGTTCAAAAAGCTGGCGGAGTTCGTGGAGAATGGTCATAGAGTTCATTGAATGAAAAAGCCGACGGAGTGCGATCCGTCGGCGAGTTAAGAATAGGTGCGGAGATCCGAATCATTTTTGGTCCGCAAGCCATTCGCGCAGATCTTCGGCTCGCCAGCGGTCTTCCTCAGCGAGTTGCGCTTTGAATTCTTCGGGGACATCCTCTGGTAATACCGCCCGCCCATCGGGAAGTAAAATTGCCAGTTGTCCGGCGTTCGCATCGTCCTCAAGCGGGAAAATGACTGGAGGGTAACTGATTTTTGTGCTGTGGCCGACTTTGCGGGGCGGGTTCAACGAATTGCGTCGGCTCATGATCGTTTCTCCACGAGAACATACTCCCGGCCCAGAACTACCCAACGATCCCTGCTCCAACTTCGTTTGGACTTCCTGCAAACAAGGATTACGTATTGTCCGGGCAGGGGAAAGACCATATTCGCCAAACGGAAACTATGGTCGTGCGAACCGTCTACATCATTGAATTCTACCGGGTTCGGCCCATAAATGCGGATCAATTCCTTGCGGGATCGATCCGGGCTCAGCCACCAGATTCTCAGAAAGTAGTTCTCCCTTCCCGGGTGTTGGATGATAAAACGCGCGAAAAGGTCGAATTGAGAAAAACGGATTGGATATTCGAACTTGGGATCGATGTCGATCCTCGGTGTCACACCCATTAAATCGAACATCCTCCCATTATCGTACCTACGCGTCGTCCTACACAAGGTCAGCGTTTGCAGTCTCACACTCGCGCGTCGGTTCGCCATCGGAGCTTCTCCCGATTCACTCCGATGGGTCTTCCAATTCTTCCTCCCAATCGATCTTCTCGGCGTCGGCCCAGAGTTCCTCGAGATTGTAGTAGTCGCGGGTCTCGGTATCGAAAACGTGCACGACCACATCGCCGTAGTCTTGTACCACCCACTTGCTCGATTCGTAGCCTTCCACGGATAACCGGCTGTCGCCCACGCCTCGAAGGGCGGCATCGGAATCTTCCACGATGGTGTGTACCTGACGGCGGCTGGCCGCAGTGGATATCACGAAAAAATCGAACACGGGCGTGACGGTGCGCAGATCGAGCACCACGATATTCTGGGCTTTGTTGTCGGCGGCGGTCTTCGCTGCGAGGCAAGCGCGTTGGAGGGCGGTGGGAAGGGCAGGGGCGCCATCGAGATCGAAGGGCACGCCGACCGCGGAAGAAACCGAGGGGAAAGTGGCGGTGCTGTTCAAGTGATCTCCTTAAGGGGTGCCCTCGGGAGATCGTCCGGTGGGAAGGGGAACAGCGGAAACGGCTGTTGGCTTCGTGGGGCGGCCTCCGGGGAAGCGGGTGCGGTCGATTCGCACCCGCAGTGATTCGGGATACCCTATTGTTGCGCGGAACCGGCTATTGTCAAGCGGGAACGGGGATCGCCCGCCAAAAAGCCCGCGAACAATGGAAGGATCCCGCATCGGAAAGGTTCGCCGAGTTGGAACATTCCTTCCAAAAATTCACTGACCAAGTGCGGCTGCCGATGTAGAACAGCTTCCATTCCCTCCCGGTGAAGCCCACTATGAAACCGCGCGTGATCGTCGGCCCCGCCCCCATGCGGGAGATTCCACATACCTACGCACCACTGTTGGAAGAACACTTCGAGTTGGTCTATCCCAAGCGGGTAGCCCAAATGACCGAAGCGGAACTTTTGGAACAGTTGCCCGGTTGCGTGGCGAGCCTCGCCGGTTCGGAACCGTATACTCGCAAAGTGATCGAAGCCGCCGCAAAAGCGGGGCTGAAGGTGCTGGGCCGCGCGGGCGTCGGTTACGACGCCGTGGATGTGCAAGCCTGCACCGATCACGGTATCGCTGTGACGTATGCCCCCGGAACCAACCATGAAGCGGTCGCGGAACATGCGTTATTGCTGATGCTGGCGCTTTCCAAATCGTTGTTCATGCAGCACGAAAAGATGAAAATCGGTGGCTGGCCGCGGATCGCTCAGCAACCGTTGCGCGGCCGAACCCTCGGCGTCATCGGTTTGGGTCGCACCGGCAGTGCCGTGGCGTTGCGAGCAAAGGCCTTTGGCATGCCGGTGATCGCCTGCGATCCGTATGTCGATGGCGTTTTGGCGAAGTCCCACGGAATTGCCATGCATTCTTTGGAAGAAGTTTTGCGATCCGCCGACATCGTCAGCCTGCACGTTCCGCTCACGACCGAAACCAAGGATATGATCAACGCTCGCACGATCGATTTTATGAAATCGACAGCGTATCTCATTAACACGGCCCGCGGAGAAGTGGTCGATGAAACGGCACTTTACGATGCCTTGAAATCGAAACGGATCGCCGCGGCCGGGATCGACGTGTTCGTTCAGGAACCGCCGAAGAACAGCCCACTCCTCACTTTGGACAACATCATTCTCACGGCCCACACTGCGGGGGTCGATCTCCGCAGCCGGGAAGATATGGCCCACGTAGGGGCACTCGGCATCGCCAAGTTGTTGATCGAAAAAGTGTGGCCGGTCGATCTCGTGGTGAACCCGGATGTACGTACCCATTTCCCGGATTTGAGAGAGTGGAAAGGCGTGGCTTCTTGAAGTTGAGAATCGCCCGAGATGACCACGGTGAAAGCCTGCGAAATCCAGTTATGCGAACGGCGGACGATTCGGTTCAATTTTTGCTGACTGGTATGTTCGCGACCGTTGCGGTTACTAAAACTGTAGGCTTCATGGCTCTCGAAACGATTTCGGGCATCATCATTATGGCTAATCCCACAGCGACTTCGGTTCCACCGATCAAGCTCACACCGATAACCCACACGACGCGCCGCGGCATCGCCACCGCTTCGTTCTGCCTCGGTTTGTGGGGCATGCTCGTGTTCTGGTGGTATCCGTTCGGCATCACGATCGCCAGCATCGGCACGACGCTCGCAGTGATCTCGATCTTCATGGGTTGGCGCGCGGGCAAAGATGGTGAACACCTCGCCTGGCTGGGGTTGTTCTTCGGCATCGTCGGGATCAACCTCGCGGTCGGTGCATACCGCTTCGCCCAGTTTGCACTCGATGGCATTCCGCCGCCGTTCCCACTGCCGATTTAGTGGCAACCGCGTTGTATCGAACATTGTTTTGAATCTCAGGAGGCAGCGATGCCCCAGGTTTTCCCGAAATCGTTCAACATCTTCACGCGATTGTTACTGCTCGGGCTACCGGTACTCGGTGCGGCCGGCGGCGTCGGCGGGGCCTACTTCTACCGTTCCGACTACACCACCGGAGCGCGGGAAGTCGTGGAACAGCCGGTGCCATTCAGCCACAAACACCACGTTTCGCAGCTCGGCATCGATTGCCGCTACTGCCACACGGCTTTTGAAATCTCGGCCAGCGCGGGCATCCCGCCGACCAAGACCTGCATGAACTGCCATCAGCAAATGTGGAACTCGGCCGATTTGCTCAGCCCCGTGCGCGAGAGCTACGCCAAGAACAAACCGATCGTTTGGACGAAGGTTCACAACGTGCCCGATTACACCTACTTCAACCACAGCATCCATGTGGCCAAGGGTGTCGGTTGCGTTTCCTGCCACGGCCAGATCGACCAAATGGCCCTCGTTTTCCAGAGCAAAACGCTGCTGATGGAATGGTGCCTCGATTGCCACCGCCACCCGGAACGGCACCTCCGGCCGACTTCCGAAATCACGAACATGCAGTTCAAGCCGAGTGACACGATCAACGAGGCGACGGGGCAGCCGAACTCGCAGGCGAGCCTCGGTGCCGAACTCAAGGCCAAGCACAATGTCCGCGAAGCGCAGGTCCTGACGAACTGCAGCATCTGCCACAGGTAGGTTTTTCCGCGCCGGAAGCGTTAGCGACGATTTTGACTACGAGGTACGCCGAATGTCCGCCGAATTGAAGACTGCCGAACCCGAATATTGGCAATCCATCGATCAATGGATGGGTTCGCCAAAGTTCGAAACGATGATCCAAGACGAGTTCCCCGAAGACGCTTCGGAATGGCTCGATCCGGTCAGCCGTCGCCGTTTCCTCACGATGGCCGGGGCGTCGGTCGCGTTGGCCGGTGCCGTCGGTTGCAACCCTTCGTTCAAGCCCGCTTCGCAAAAGAAGATCGTTCCGTACGTCAATCAACCCGATCAGATCATCCCGGGCGTGCCCCTGTTCTTCGCCACGGCCATGCCCCAACAGGGTGGCGTCGGCATCGGTTTGTTGGTCAAGAGCCACGAAGGCCGGCCGATCAAATGCGAAGGCAATCCGAATCACCCGTCGAGCCTCGGCAGTATCGAACTCCAAGCGCTCGCCGCCCCGCTCACGATGTACGACCCCGATCGTTCGCAGCAAGTATTGCTGGGGGCCAACAGCACGACGTTCGACAAAGCCGTAATGGTGATCAAAGAGGAACTCGCTAAGCGGGCGGAGAAGCAGGGCGCCGGGGTTCGCATCCTCACCGAACCTTCCACGTCGCCGAGCTTCGCCGCGTTGATGGACGAACTCTCCAAACGCTACCCGGCAGCCAAGTGGGTGCAGTACGAACCGGTGTGCCGCGATGCCGCGGTGAAAGCTTCGCTCGCCGCGTTCGGCAAGCCGTTGCAGCCGATTTACGATCTCACCAAGGCCGATGTGGTGTTGTCGCTGGATGCCGATTTCCTCTGCGGCCCCGGCTCGGTTCGCTATTCCCGCGATTATGCCAGCCGCCGCAAGGTCAGCACCGTCGATGCGGTTCACAACCTCGAACACCACCACGATCACGCCGAAGGTGAGGGTGCGGATCACAAGCACGTTCACCCCTCGAACGAGAAGATTGTCGAGGAAGCGACCAAAAAACTCAATCGCTTGTATGTTGTCGAAGGTGCGCTCACGAGCACCGGGGCCAGCGCCGATCACCGCTTGCCGTTGAAGCCGAGCATGGTCGAAGCCTTCGCCCGATCGCTCGCGGCCGAACTCAAAGTACCCGGCGTGACCGCCGCGGCCGACCTGCCCGAACCCGCCAAGAAGTGGATCGCACCGCTCGCCAAGGATTTGCTCGACCACAAAGGCAAGGCCGTGGTCATCCCCGGCGAATGCCAATCGGCCTCGGTTCACTTGTTGGCCCACGCCATCAACGCCGTGCTCGATGCCAAGGCCTCGGCCATCGTCAAATATATTCTCCCCCTGCAAACCAAACCCGGGGATCGCGCCGCCGAGTTCAAAACGCTCGTCGAGGAAATGAAGGCCGGGCAGGTCGAAGTGCTGATTATGTCCGGTGTCAACCCGGTGTACGATGCCCACGCCGACCTCGAGTTCGCCAACGCCTTGGATGCGGTGAAAGGCAAAAAGGGCGTCGTCGTTCACCACGGGCTGTACCAAGATGAAACTTCGCACGAGAAGTACATCAACTACCACATTCCGGCGGCCCACTTCTTCGAAGCGTGGGGAGACGTGCGCGGCCACGATGGCACCATCAGCATCCAGCAACCGCTGATCGCGCCGCTCTATGCCGGGAAGTCTTTGCTCGAACTCGTCGCCCAACTCCTCGAACAGCCTTCGACGGATGGCTTGAACCTCGTCGAAGCTACGGCCCGCAAGTTCTTCGACGAGAAGATCAAATCGGGCAAGTTCGAAGATTACTGGCAAAAAGCCCTCCGCGAGGGGGTTCTCGCCGGTTCTGCGTACCCCGCCGAGGAAGTCGCCGCCGCGGTGAACCTCGACAAGTTGAACGACAAGGATTTCACCCAAGCGCCCATCAAAGGCTTGGAAATCCAGTTCCGACCCGACCCCGTGCTGTTCGACGGCAAGCAGGCCAACAACGGCTGGTTGCAAGAACTGCCGAAGCCGATCACGAACCTCACGTGGGATAACGCGGCGATGGTGTCCCCGCGGACTGCCGAAGAATTGAAGATCGAACAAAGCTTCGCGTGGACCGGCGGCGAACGCGGCAGCACCGAAACCGACGTGGGCGAGTTGACGGTGAACGGCCGCAAACTCAGCGTGGCGGTTCACGTCGTGCCCGGTATGGCCGATGGCGTCGTTTTGCTCCACTTGGGCTTCGGTCGCGAACGGGCCGGCCGCATCGCCGGGATTTATGAACGCGCCCCGGCCCATATCCCCGGCTTCAACTCGTACAAACTTCGCGGCACCGATGCCGTGTGGACTGCGGCGGCCGAACTCAAACGCACCGGGCAGAAGTACACCTTGGCCATCGCCGGTGCCCACGCCGCGATGGAATCGCGCCGACCGGTTCGCCATGCGACCAAAACCGAGTTCGCGAACGATCTCGTATTCGCCCAAATCCCGGCCTCGTCCGCCGCGGAATACGTAGAGATTCGTGGCCTCACCCCGGGTACCCCGGAGAACTTCAAACTCCTCGGGATGAAATCGAAGTACGATCACGGGCACGGAGACGGAGACCACAAATCGCACGACGAACGTTTGAAGAAGCTCAGCTTGTACATGGCCAACCCGATCACGGTCAACGGTCAAGAAGCCACGAAGAGCTACCGGCGTTGGGCCATGACGATCGACCTCGGTTCCTGCACCGGTTGCGGAGCTTGCACGCTCGCCTGCGTATCAGAAAATAACACCCCCGTCGTCGGCAAGGATCAAGTGACCCGCGGTCGGGCCATGCACTGGATCCGCATCGACCGCTATTATTCCATCCCCGGCAAGAAGGCGATGGAAGACGAACTCGGTGCCTACGAAGTGAAGCCGGCACAACGCAAGGAAAAAGCCAAGGATTCCGCCGCGATCCGCACGCACTTCCAACCGGTGCCTTGCCAGCAGTGCGAAAAGGCCCCGTGCGAAGTGGTTTGCCCAGTCGGTGCCACGGTTCACAGCGCCGACGGTTTGAACGATATGGCCTACAACCGCTGCGTCGGTACGCGGTATTGTTCCAACAACTGCCCGTACAAAGTCCGCCGTTTCAACTTCCTGCAGTACACCGACTACACGACCGATAGCCTCAAGCTGTTGAATAACCCGGAAGTGAGCGTGCGAACCCGCGGCGTGATGGAGAAGTGCACCTACTGCACACAACGCATCCGCAACGCCGAGATCGAAGCCGAACGCGAATGGGATAAGAAACTGCCCAACGGCAAACCGGCCCGGGCGAAGGATGCCAACGGTCGCCCCAAGATTTACGATGGCGAAATCCTCACGGCGTGCCAACAGGCGTGCCCGAGTGCGGCTATCACCTTCGGAGATTTGAACGACCCCGAGAGCAAGATTCTGAAATCGAAGGCCGAAGAACACAACTACGGCCTGCTGGCGGAATACAACGTGATGCCGCGGACCAGCTACCTCGCTGCCATCCGCAACCCGAACCCGAACATGCCGCAAGGAGCCTAACCGAACATGGCAACGGCGACTGAAACCGCCCCGAGCGGGTTTACCGATACTTACCCGACCCACCCCGAAGGCATTTTGGGTGGGAACTACAACACCGTGACCCTCGGCGATAAAATCGCCAACGTGGTCGTTGGCGGTACCCCCACGCCTAAAGCGTGGTGGGGGTGGTTCCTCTTCGGCTTCGCGTTACTCCAAGCGCTCGTGATCGGCTTGGCCTACCTCTTCTACCTCGGTACCGGGGTGTGGGGGTTGAATCAGCCCGTCGGCTGGGGCTTCGCCATCGTGAACTTCGTGTGGTGGATCGGCATCGGCCACGCCGGGACTTTGATCTCCGCGATCCTCTTGCTCCTCCACCAAAAATGGCGGACGAGTATCAACCGCTTCGCCGAAGCCATGACGCTCTTCGCCGTGGCGTGCGCCGGGATCTTCCCGCTGATTCACATGGGCCGCCCCTGGTTGGCGTACTGGTTGTTCCCGTTCCCCAACAACATGGCCGTGTGGCCGCAACCGCGCTCCCCGCTGTTCTGGGACGTGTTCGCGGTATCCACGTACCTCACCGTATCGCTGGTATTCTGGTACGTCGGTATGATTCCCGACCTCGCGCTCCTGCGGGACATCGCCAAGAACAAGGCACAACGCTTCGTGTACGGCCTGCTTTCGCTCGGTTGGCGCGGCTCGGCGTTCCACTGGCGCCGTTACGAAAAGCTCTACCTGCTCCTCGCGGGCATCGGTACGCCGCTGGTGTTCAGTGTGCACACCATCGTGTCCTTCGACTTCGCCGTGAGTATTGTGCCGCTCTGGCACAGCACGATCTTCCCGCCGTTCTTCGTGGCCGGGGCCATCTTTAGCGGCTTCGCCATGGTGGTTTGGCTGGCGGTGCCGCTGCGGCATTACTACAAGATGAACGATTTCATCACGATGAAGCACATGGAACTATGTGCGAAGGTGATGATCGGCACCGGCTTGCTCGTGAGCTTCGGCTATTTCTGCGAAGTCTGGTTCGCTTGGTACTCCCACGGGCCGGAATGGTTCTACACAATGCAACGGATGTGGTACGGCCCGTACTGGTGGAGCTATTGGGCACTCATCCTCACGAACACCGTCATCCCGTCGCTGTTGTGGTTCAAGAAGGTTCGCACCAACGAACTCTTCCTGTTCCTCATCGCCGGATCGGTTCACATCGGCATGTGGTTCGAGCGCTACGTGATCGTGATCACGCTCAGCCGCGACCAAGTGCCGGGGGCTTGGGGCCGCTACGCTCCGACGATTTGGGACTGGGCGGTGATGGTCGGCTCGGTCGGCCTGTTCATCACGCTGTTCTGCTTGTTCGTACGGTTCCTACCGATGATCTCGATTACCGAAATGCGCGAGTTCTTGCCCTTCAAGCAGGGCGGTCGCGACGGTCACGCTTGCATGGAGAACGCCAAGTGAGCGCAACCGCTTCCACAACGCCCGCCCTCTACGGCGTCATGGCCGAATTCGCCACGGGCGACGAACTCGTCCTCGCTACGCGCAGGGCGAAAGAGGCCGGTTACACCCGGATGGACGGCTACAGCCCGTATCCCATCGGCGAGGTGGCCGACGAACTCGGCTTCCCCCGTTCCGAAATCGGGGCCATCGTTTTCATCGGCGGCCTCTGCGGCGCCACCGTCGGCTTCCTGATGCAAACGTGGTTCGCAACATGGGATTACCCTATCAACATCGGCGGCAAACCCTACTGGAGTTGGCCGCAGTTCGTACCGGTCACGTGGGCGCTCCTCGTGCTCACGGCCAGCATGAGCGGCCTGTTCGGGCTGCTCGCGCTCTGCGGATTGCCGCAGCCTTACCACCCGGTGTTCAACGTTCCCCAATTCGCGCGGGCGACCCGGGATCGCTTCTTCCTCTGTATCGAAGCGGTCGATCCCATGTTCGGCGACGGCTCGGGGCCGAAGGAATTCATGGCGACCTTACATGCGGAAAGCGTCGCGGAGGTGCCCGAATGATTACGGTACGAATCGCATTCCTGTTCCTTTGTTCGGCCGCGGTTGGGTGCCAGCAAAAGATGGCGGATCAGCCGTACCAACGGCCGTACTCCGAAAACAAGATGTTCGCCAATAACCAGTCGGCCCGGCCGCTGGAAAACGGCGTGGTTCACCGGAACCAATATTTGGACGTCGATCCGATGATCACTTGGCTCACGGCCCAAGGCAAGGCGGTCGTGGCCGATCCGGAATGGACGAAGCTCGTCGATCCGACGGGGAAGACCGTGCCGCCGCCGGGGGCACCGAACGACGTGGCGAACTTCGTCAACGCGTTCCCTTTCGAGATCACCAAGGCCGATTTGAAACGCGGCCAAATCGTTTACAACGCGGCCTGCGCCGAGTGCCACGGCGGGGCCGGGCACGCTAACGGTAAGATTCCCGAACGGGGCTTCCTCCGTCCGCCGTCGTACCACAGCGATCCGACCGGCCACGGGGCCAAGGATTGGTCGACCATGGCGTACAACGCCTCGGAGAGCAAACCGGAACCTCGCTACACGGAGAATCCGCAAGGTTCTTCCCGCGGCTTCTACCGTTACGGCAAGACGATACCGATTACAGACGTCCCTGTCGGCTACATCTTCCAAGTAATCACTTGGGGCTACGGCGGCATGCCGTCCCACGATACGCAGATTCCCGATCCGGCGGATCGCTGGCGGGTGGTGGCTTACCTCCGAGCCTTGCAGTTGAGCCAAGCGGCGCCAGTCGCCGAGGTTCCCGGAGTCGCGGAGAAGATCGAGAAATCCAAGGCCGAGGCCAAGAAAGACACGGCGGGGGGGCAACACTAATGGCCGCAACAACTTACGAACACCACGCCGAGACGGTGTTGCCCGATGCGATCATCGATGTCGCACCGGTGAAGAAATTCGCGTTGATCGCGGCGATTGCCGGGTTCGTCGTCTACTCGATTTGCGGTGTCGCTAACTCCCTCGCGGATCCCGAACACGGCACCCGCGATTGGTTCATGGCCTACCTCTGCGGCTTCATCTTCTGGACGAGCCTTCCATTCGGTTCGCTGGCCCTGAGTATGATCGGCTTCGTCACGAACGCGAGCTGGGGCATCGTCTTCCGCCGGATTTTCCAAGCGTCGATTCGCACGCTGCCGGTGCTCTTTGCCCTCGGCTTACCGGTGATCCTTTCGCTGTTCCTCTTCGACGGGAAACAGTCTCCGTTTTGGTGGGCCGATCAATCGTGGGAAGGGGACGTCAGCGCGGTCGCTTCGCAATGGCACCTCCGCGAGGAAGCGGTGATCGAAGTGCAGCACAAGCGGCACGACTTCCTGAGCGCCAGCCCCTCGGCCCTCGGCGGCTTCCCGATCCGCTTCATCATCTACTTCGCCATCATCGGAGTGTTCGCCCGCGGTGTATTGAAGCATGCCAAGGCGTACGAAGAAAACAAGACTGAGGAAACGCTCGGCAAATTGCAAGGAGTCAGCGCCCCCGGCATTCTGGTGTGGGCGCTCACGATGGCCGTATTCTGCACCGATTGGGTCATGTCGGTTGAACCGGTGTGGGCATCGAGCATGTTCCCCGTCGTGTTCGGCATGAACCAGTTCCTCACTACGCTCTCTTTCAGCGCCTTACTCTTCTACACGCTCACCAAGGGCAAGTTGGAAGTCATGGCGATCATCAAAGAGAAGTTCCGGATCGACATCGGCAGCCTCATCTTCGGCTTCACGATGCTCTGGGCTTATTCGAGCTTCTGCCAATATATGCTCGTGTGGGCGGGGAATCTGCCGGAAGAAATCCCCTACTACATCAAGCGTGGCGGCGGCGATCCGCCAACGGCCTGGGTGTGGCTCTCGTACACGCTCATGCTGTTCCACTGGTTCGTACCGTTCATCGTTCTCCTGTTCCGCGAGATCAAAACGAACCCGCGTACGATGCAGATTATGACCTCGATGCTGCTCACCGTGTGCGCATTGGATGTTGTGTGGTGGATCGTTCCTTCGGTTCCACATGCTGAGAAAGCGTATGCCCACGTGCCGATGGCGCTGGCCGCGATCGTGGGAGTGGGCGGCTTGTGGGGTTTGGCATTCAGCCGCGAACTCGGCAAGTTCCCGATCCTAGTGAAGAATCACGAAGCGAAGTTCTTGGCCGACTGGGGCCACTAATTATCACAGTTTATGTAGGGTGGGCACTGCCCACCGTGTTGTCTGAAGAAACGGTGGGCACTGTCCACCCTACGATTGGGTGATCTCATGAGCGACAAACTGCCACATAAAGATACTCCGATGGAAGCGATGTGGATGTCCCTCACCGGGGCCTCGGCATCCCTCCACGAAGAAAAACCGGGCATCGATCCGAAGAGCCAAAACGTTGGCCACGAGCCGGACGAGTTTGGCTTGCGAGGCATCGTGTACGTTCCCATCGCCGTGACGGTCGCCCTCGTCTTCACTTACTTGATCGTTTCGGGAACTTTCCGTTACGTGATCGGTCGCGGCGAAACGGTCGCCGAAGCCATGCCGATGAACGCTCGGGCCGGTCGTATCAGCTCGGAATCGCCCGTGCCGATAGGAGAAAACATGCCCGCCGTGCCGCATCCCCGGCTCGAAGGGATCCAAGTAATGAACCTAAAGCGGGACGGTCAGATCGACCCCCCATTCTTGCGATCGTTCCGGCCCGCGGAATCGGGCAACTCTCCGGAGATTTACCCCGAGTCCCTGCGATCCCAGAATTTTGTCGATCCGACTACGCACAAGCGCTCCCTACACGAATACTCTTGGGTCGATGAAGGTAAGTTGGCACAGATCCCGATCGATGTAGCTATGACTATGCTCATCGAGAAGAAGACGCTCAAGTTCCGAGAGGGGGCACCGGCCCCAGTCGTCGGCACATTGGGCACAGCGAAACTCTCGAGCGGCGGCCGCGGTGGCCCCTCTGAACCGAAAGTCGAAACACCCCACGATCACGACCACAAACACTGATTCGACCATGTTCCCACAAATTCCACGATCCGCGTTCTCCTTCGCCGTGCTGATTCTCAGTGCAATGGGCGCCTTCGCGCAGAACGTGGGGTCTTACGGCCGTTCGCCGCGCCCGGCGAATGTGGATCCCGAGAGCGTGAACTTGCCGGTGGAACAGAAGCTCGGCACCGCGATTCCCTTGGACACCGTGTTGTACGATCACTCGGCCACTCCGGTGGTGCTGCGGGATTTGATCGGCGGCAAGCCTACGATCCTCGTGCCGGCTTACTACGAATGCCCGAAGCTTTGCAACGTGGTTTTGAACGCACTGCTCGTCGCGATGCGGGAAATGCAACAAGCCGATCCGAAGTTCGCCGCGGGCGATGCCTTCAACGTGATCACGTTCAGCATCGACGCCCGCGAAGCCCCGGCTCTCGCCGGGCCGAAACGGGAATACTACCAGAAAGCTTACGATGGGCGTTCTGCCGATAAGCCGGGCTGGTGGTTCCTCACGGCAACCCCCGGCCAATTCTCAGACGTTCCCGAATTAAAGCGGAACATCCGCCAACTGACCAACGCCCTCGGCTACCCGTTCCTCGTCCGCGATCAGAAGTTCACCAAAGGCCCCAACGGCGAAGAGATGTACGAGAACGAACTCGGCGACGTCGTGCCGGTGGCCGGTTCCGGTTTCGTGAAATCCGGGAGCCGGGAACGGGATTTTCAGCACTCGAGTGCGGTAATCATCCTTACGCCCGATGGCCGCATCAGCCATTACATGCTCGGCGTCGATTACGATGCCACAACTCTGCGGCGGTTGCTCGTCGATGCCTCCGGAGGCAAGATCGGTAGCCTCTCGGACAAAATGGCGTTGCTCTGCATGAACTACGACCAGATGAGCGGCAAGTACAAAACCAACATGAAGATCCTCTCGTTCTCGGCGATCCCGTTCGCCTTCTTGGTTCTCGGCATTGCGGGGTACGCGGTTCGGCGATCGCGGAGAGAAACGAAATTAGTATTGCCACAGGGCGAGCCGGAAGCGACAGCGCCCGGAGGCATGGATACTCATACTCCGGTTGCTGACGCTTCCGGGTCGCCGATCATACGTTCATCGGAAGGGTAGGCATATGTTCGCATCCTTGGATACCTCCGGGTTTCTGCCGCCGCAAGCTTCCGAGTTTGCGGTGCAGTCCGACATGCTATTTTATTACATCACCGCGGTGTGCATCCTCGGCTCGGCGGTGGTGTACGGCTTGCTGGCTTATTGCTGCTTCATGTTCGCCCGCAAAGAAGGGGTGCCGTCGAAGCGAATCCTCGGAAGCACCAAACTCGAATTCCTCTGGACTTCGATCCCCTTGGTCTTCTTCCTTTCCTTCTTCGTGTGGGGCGTCCGCTTGTACGACATCGCGATCAACCCGCCACCGGAAGCCAACGAACGCGAATATTTCGTCGTCGGCAAACAGTGGATGTGGAAGATTCAACACCCCACCGGCCAACGCGAAATCAACGAGCTGCACCTGCCCATTGATACTGCGGTGAAGATCACCGGCACCAGCGAAGACGTGATCCACGACTTCGGCGTGCCCGCCTTCCGCAGCAAGTTCGACGTGGTGCCCGGCCGGTATACTTCCGCTTGGTACAAGCCGAATAAGGAAGGCACCTACCACTTGTTCTGCGATCAGTATTGCGGCCAAGGCCACTCGCAGATGGTCGGCAAGATCCATGTGCTCAGCCAAGAAAACTACCAAGCCTGGCTGGATGGTTCTTACCGCATCCGCGAAGGTAAGAACCCCGTCGATGGTTCGCCGTCGTGGGAAGGCCGCAAGCTCTTCTTCAAATTGCAATGCGTGAACTGCCACAACAAGGAATCGGAATCGCGGGCGCCCTCGCTCGAAGCGATCTACAAGACCAAGCGGGCGATCCAAGGAGGAACGACCATAATGGCGACGGACGATTACTTGCGGAATTCGATCCGCAACCCGATGCTGCACATCCGCGACGGTTGGAAGCCGATCATGCCCGCCTACACCCGTTCGCAAGTGACGGAGGAAGAATTATTGAACGTGATTTCTTACATCAAGTCGCTGAAACCGGGCGATTTGCCGAGCCGAACCGAATCCACCCCGGCGCCCGTCGGGGCGAAGACGCAAGACACGCAAGCGCCGGCAGGGGGGAACTGATATGACCACCGCAAATTCAATCGGCACCGATACGCCGATGGCGATCCCGAAACTCGATTACACCCCGCAGATGTCGCCCGAGCCGGAGTTGACTCCGACCGAGCAACGCGAAAAGCCGAACTACCTGAACTGGCAGTACGGGTTGCTCTCGTGGGTGCTGACGGTCGATCACAAGCGCATCGGCTTGATGTACTTGGTGTCGGTGAGCATTTTCTTTATGTTCGGGGCCATCGCGGCCGGTCTCGTTCGCACGAACTTGATTATGCCGACCGGGGCGATCCTCGAACTCGACCAGTACAACAAGGCGTTCACCGCCCACGGTACGATCATGCTGTTCCTGTTCCTCATCCCGGTGATCCCGGGGGTGTTGGGCAACTTCCTCGTGCCGATGATGGTCGGCGCGAAAGACATGGCGTTCCCCAAGCTCAACTTGATGAGTTACTACGTGTGGGCGGCCGGGGCGCTCTTCTTCGTTTGGCAACTCACCGTCGGCGGTTTGGACACGGGGTGGACCCTTTACCCGCCGTACAGTTCAAAGTATAGCCATACGAACGTGCTCTACGCGGGGTTGGGGATTTTCATCACCGGCTTCTCCTCGATCCTCACCGCGATCAACATCATCGCGACCGTCCACAAGATGCGTTGCCCCGGCATGACGTGGGGCAGATTGCCCCTGTTCGTGTGGGCCATGTACGCCACGAGCGTGATCCAGATTTTGGCCACCCCGGTTCTCGCCGTGACGGTGGTGATGCTGGCGGTGGAAAAGATCTTCGGCGTCGGCATCTACGATCCGACCATCGGCGGCGATCCGATCCTGTTCCAGCACATGTTCTGGTTCTATTCGCACCCGGCCGTGTACATCATGATTCTGCCCGGGATGGGCGTCATCAACGAAGTGCTCACCTGCTTCAGCCGTAAGAACATCTTCGGTTACAAGGCCGTGGCGTGGAGTAGCGTCGGCATCGCCGTGGTGGGCTTCCTCGTCTGGGGGCACCACATGTTCCTCGCGGGGCAGGGTTACTTCCTCGGCCAAGTGTTCGCGCTGCTCACCATGCTCGTGGCGGTGCCCAGCGCCATCAAGGTGTTCAACTGGACCGCGACGCTCTACGGTGGGAGTATTACGTTCCAAGCTCCGATGATCTTCGCCATCGGTTTCATCATCCTGTTCACGATCGGTGGCGTTACCGGATTGTTCCTCGGAACGATGGGAACCGATATCCACTTACACGATACCTACTTCGTGATCGCCCACTTCCACTACACGATGGTGGGCGGGATGATGTTCGCGTGGCAGGCCGGGCTACACTTCTGGTGGCCGAAGATGACGGGCAAGATGTACTCCGATTTCTGGAGCCGCCTCGCGGCGGTGGTCATGCTCGTCGGCTTCGCCCTCACGTTCTTGCCGCAGTTCGTGGCCGGGTATATGGGGATGCCGCGGCGGTACCCGAACTATCCGCCCGAGTTCCAGATTTACAACGTGCTGAGCACCGCGGCGGCCTACCTGCAAGGCATCGGCTTCGCCATGCCGGCGTTCTACTTGATCGGTTCGCTGTTCTTCGGCAAACCCGCGGGGAACAACCCGTTCCGTGCTACCGGCTTGGAATGGCAAACCTCCAGCCCGCCTGGCCCGCATAACTTCGAATCGCTGCCCCAAGTGTACTTCGGGCCTTACGAATATTCGGTTCCGGACGGTTTGAAAATTTTGAACGACGGTTCGACTAACGGCGTTCACAGTAACGGTTCCGCGCATACGGACAAGGGGGCGGCCCATGGCAGCTAATCTCAAAGGCCCGGTGGCCCACCACTTCAACAACCTCAACCAACAGCTCACCACCGTGCGCATGGGGATGTGGATGTTCTTGGTGACGGAAGTGCTCTTTTTCGGCGGGGCGTTCTGCGCCTATACCGCCTACCGGGTCTGGTTCCCGAGGGATTTCGAAGCCGGGAGCGCCGCTCTCAACGTAGGCATTGCCAGCGTTAACACATTCCTGTTGCTCACGAGCAGCCTCACGATCACCCTCGGTATCCGGACCGCCTACGCGGGCAACCCGAAGGGGTTGCGTAACTATTTACTCGCCACGATCATCCTCGGCGTGGCATTCCTCGGGTTAAAGGGCCGCGAATACCAACTCGACTACCAAGAAGGGTTGATCCCCAACGTCAGCGTGCTCACTCCGGAAGCCCAGAAGGTGGTGAACGAGCGCATCGCCAAGGATCCGGGCAAGGCCGATGAGAAGGTGTACCCGTTCAACGAGAACCTCGCCGTCGTGCTGCACCACGAGAAGTTCAAGGGCGAACCCTTCGTGGCCTACGATCCGTTCCGCGTGCAACTCTTCTTCATGTTCTACTACAGCATGACCGGCTTGCACGTGCTGCACATGATCATCGGCTTGGGGTTGCTCACGTGGCAGTACATCCTCGCGTGCCGCGGCTTCTTCGATTACAACGCCCGCTACGTGTACATCGAGGCGATGAGCCTGTACTGGCACTTCGTGGATATGGCGTGGATGTTCCTGTTGCCGCTGCTTTACCTCGCCGGGCCGCACTCGGCGAGCCAAGCCTTGGAACAGTTCAAGGTGGCCATCGGCCTCGCTAGCGGTACCCACTAAAAGGTTGATTCCCCTCTCCCGCAGAGGCGAGTTAAGGAGATACAATGGACCACGACCATACCCATGCTCATGGCGCCGGCGCCGAAATGCACTCGCAAGAGCTGGCGGAACACGACGTCGCGCCCAACGCAAAATCGTTGACCACGTTCGCGGTACTGGCCGTGCTAGCGCTCCTCGCTCTATTCATCGGGTTTTCGAACCTCGGCGAATGGAAAGTGGTTGCGAACTTGCTCGTGGCTACGGTTCAAGCTTGTATACTGGCGTTCTTCTTCATGGATTTACGGCAAGCCGATAAGCTTACTTGGCTCATCGCGCTTTCCTCGGTGTTCTGGACATTCCTCATGTTCCTGTTCATTCTCACCGATCAACTCACGCGCCACCTCGGGGTCCTTTGATCGGTTGGTTTCTATGAATGCATCACGACAACAATCGCACGGCGGGGCGAGATTCCGTTACTTCGGGTTCTCCCTCGCCGCGTGCGTTTTGGCCGGCGCCGGGTGCAACCAAAAGTTGGAACCCTACGACCCGCAATTGAAGTACGAACTCCGCACCGATCCTGTCATTTCCGCGATACCGGCGAACACGCCCACAAAAGACGATCT
>JBBQWA010000002.1:0-37493 GCA_038211045.1 Gemmatales bacterium | reverse complement strand
CCGGTGATGCGGATTTCGTCGTCCGTCTCGCGGACGCTCAAACGGCGGAGTTCCGGGTTCGCCGAGGAAGACAACAAACCGGAAACATGCGGGGAAGCCAGTACTTGAGCGCTCATTCCATGCTCCTGACCTGGGGTGTTCATCGTGCCGATCGCGAGGATGTTCGGATCGGTGGGCGCTACAGCGGAAGGATGTGTTTTGACGGCCATCCGTTGCCTTCCAACTCGTCGTATGTGGAATTGTTCCTCAATCCCATACACTCAGCTTAAACCCCGCCCGATGGCCACGCAATACTTATTACCGAATATGTGCGAGTTTTTTTTCGAATGCCGGAAACGATTGGGTTGGCTTTGCGGCCTCTCCGGCGTATGCGCTTTGATCGCGGTATTGGTCGCAGCGGTTCCTCCGTTTTTGGCGATGCCGCCGTGGGGAGACGTTACCCTCTACGACGTGGCGGCCCGCGAAATTCGAACCGGCGGCGTCCACTACCGGGATGTTTTCGATACCAACCCGCCGGGCTTCGTTTGGAGTTTGGCCGTCCTCCGCAGTGCCATCGGCCCGAGTTACGAAGTTCTGCGGGCCATCGATCTCTGCATCGTCGGATTCATCTGCGTGATGCTATCGCGGTTGATGGGAACGGGCTTCACCCGTTCGATGTGGTTCTTCGTCGCGGCGGCGCTCTTCTATCCGTTCACCTCGGAATTCAATCACATTCAACGGGACGTTTGGATGATGCTCCCGGCGGTGCTGGCCACGAGCCTCCGTGCGAACCGAACGATGGATCGCAGTTTCTGGCCGAGCGTGGGGGAAGGAATTCTCTGGGGCTGCGCGGTCTGGTTCAAACCGCACTGCATTTTCCCAGCCGCGGTGGTCTGGCTGGCAACGTGTCGGGGCAATGGCAAGATCCGTTCGATCGCCTTCGATTTGCTCGGGCAACTCACCGGAGGTTTACTCATCGGAGCGGTGGGGGTGTTCTACCTCACGCTCAGCGGAACATGGCCGCACTTTCTCGATGTGATGTTGAACTGGAACCCGGAATACGCCGGGAACCTGTTCGACGAACTCCCGCAACGCTTACCGTGGAACATCAACTACTTCGGCGGTTGGGATCTCGTGCATCTGGCGGCGGTTCCGCTGGCGTGCTACAACCTTTGGAAAGGCGGTAATTCCAACCGTGGCCTCGCGGCGTTGTACCTCGGCTGGTACGCCCAAGCGATGCTGCTGCAACGCGTCTTCCCCTACGTTCACTTGCCCGAGACGATCTTGGCGCTCGCCCTGATCGGCCAACGCATCCCGGTGGGTATCCCCGTTCTCGGCTGGTTCCTGATTCAACCGTTACTCGCATTGATTCCCGCGTATACGGAAGAGGCGAAGTCGAACGATTTTCTCGCCCCGCATCCGCTGATGGAGAAGCACCTGTACGACGTATGGCCGCGTTGCCTCCGGGAAGGGAGTTCCGCCGCCATGCGGAACAAACTGGGCCAGCTCAACTCCGCGCATTGCGGCACCGACTGGGTACAACTCGAGCTAGTCGCGGATTTCCTGCGCACCGCAAACCTCAAGGATGGCGAATTGATCTGCTGGCACGATGGCACCCATCGGCTGTACCTGCTCTTGAACGTGAAGCCTGGCTTACGATACATGCACCTCGGTACCACGTGGGCCTTCGAATCGAAGCGCGAGGCGATTGCCGAGGAAGTGCGATCAAAAGAAGCCCGCTTCGTGGTCAGCGATTTGCGTTTGCTGTCGGGTGATATGACTCGAGTACTCGCTCCCGGGGAGGGCGGAAAGTGGTACCGGTTACCCGCGTGGATTCCGGAATCGCAACGCAAATGCTTCCCGTGGAATCAGCGGATCGTATTCCGTTCCGGGCGGTATGTCGTCCACGAAATGGGACGACCCGTGGGTTGCATCCAAGCGAGCTTGGAGGAGTAGGAGATTAAAGAGTGAATTTGTTCGCGGCGACCATGGGAGCCGATTCAGTGATGTCTCCAATCGTCGCCGCGAACAATCGGTCACTCCGCGATCACCGGGTTACGCAGAATCCCGATCCCCTGCACTTCCACTTCGCACACGTCGCCGGCCTTCAATAACACCTGCGGATTGCGGGAAATGCCCACGCCCGGCGGCGTTCCGGTGAAGATCAAATCGCCCGGTTCCAACGTGACCACTTGCGAAAGGAACCAGAGCATGTGCGGCACTTGGAAAATGAATTCCTTGGTATTGCTGTTCTGCATCGTCACGCCGTTGAGGCGGAGTTGAACTTGCAGGTGGTGCGGGTCGGTCAGTTCATCGGACGTGACCAGCACTGGGCCGGTGGGGGCGAAGGTGTCGAAGGTTTTGCCGATGGTCCACTGCTTTTCTTCGCCGCGGAATTGCCAATCGCGGGCGCTCACATCGTGGCCGCAGGTGTAGCCGCCGACGTAATCGAAGGCGGATGCATCGTTCGGAATGTTCTTGCCACGCTTACCGATCACGATCACGAGTTCGGCTTCGTAATCGACCTTGTTGGCCACCTTGGGCAGCTTGATCGCTTCGCCGTGGGCGATGAGAGTGTTCGGGTACTTGGCGAACAGCACCGGCTCAGTGGGAATCGCTTTACCGCCTTCTTTCGCATGGTCGGCGTAGTTCAAGCCGACGCAAAGAATCTTCGAGGGCTTCGGCACCGGCGGCAGCAGCTTCACCTCGCTAGAGGCGTATTTCACAGCCTTTGGATTCGCGGCCGCATCGGCGGCGGCCTTCTTCACCGCCGGGGACGCTGCGAGCAAATTCTTGATGCACGTCGGCAAACCGGGATCGGTCGCGTTCAGATCGACGTAGTAATCGCCGACCGCCGCCACAACGCGGGGGCCACCGGGGAGAAGGATCGAGGCCAATTTCATCAGCGTGCTCCGGGGGAATGAATGAGTTCATTCAATGATTCCCGGTGCCTTCGGGCCAGTGGAATGCGGGAATCAGTCCGCACGCACAGTGGCGGGATGGCGGCACTCGTATCGAGCGATCTCCTCTTTCAATTGATTAATCAATCGCTTGAGCGAATGCAAACTGAGTTCCCGAACGCGAGGATTACCCTGTAAGTCTCTGGAACTCGATTCGTACTGCTCTTCGAGAAGCCGCAATTTCACCCTTGTATTGGCCAATTGTGTGGAATTTTCAAGGTTCATAAATGCACCTCAACCATGCCTTTGAGAACGAAGTCGCGATCCGAAGCAAAATGCCTGTCCACGAGATAGTCGAAATCGTCCTGCCTTACGACGTTGATCTCAAGGAACGGCAAACCCGCTTTCAATTCCGCCTCGGCAATCGAGTCCGGAGCGAGATCGTACCGCATCAATAGAACGCAATCGACATCATTCGGCTCGTAGGCATCGGTTGTGAAACTTCCATTGATGACCAGTCTCGTGACGCAGGCGCGTCTTGCCAAATCCACCAGCCATTCCAACGATTCCATTTGCACCCGCCGCAGTTCGGGCTCGTTCCCGAAGCGTTCCCGGATCTCATCGAGAGAGGCCGGATGGACACCCGGTGGCAAGTATCCGCTCTCATCGAATGGTGGAATCATAGCTCCGCCGAAACGCAATAGTGTTTATCTTATCACGCCATCTGCTTCGCAAAATAGTAGATCGCCAATCCCAAGGCGATGGCGATGACCACCCAACGCACGTATACCGCCGGCAACCGGCGGGCCACCCGCGCCCCGGCGTAACCCCCGACAATCGCACCCGCCGCCATCACCGCAGCGTAGCGCCAGTGTATCAAATCCCCGGCGATGAAGATCACCACCGAGATGCCGTTGATCATCGAAGCCAAGAAGGTTTTCACCGCGTTCATCTGATGGATGTTCGTTAAACCCATGAACCCGAGTGCGGCCAGCATGAGAATACCGATGCCGGCCCCGAAGAAGCCACCGTAGGTGGCCACGAGGAATTGGAAGCCGAGGATCGCCAAGAGTGTGCCCGTGGGCAGTTCCGAATGGTGTTCGATCCGCCGGCGTTTGAGGAACTTGCTCACGAAGGGTTGGATCATGAACAGAAGTGCCGCCGTGAGAATCAACCACGGCACGAGCACGCCGAATTCGTTGGGGAACCAAATTAGGAATAACGAACCGAGCAATCCGCCGAAGAAACTCGGGATGAGCATGAGCAAAGCGAATTGCCGAACCGGGCGAAACTCTTTGCGGTAGCCCCACGCTCCGGCCAAGGACCCCGGCATCAGGGCGATGGTGCTGGTCGCGTTCGCCACGCTCGGCGAAACCACCGCCATGAGGGCGGGGAATGTGAGAAGCGTACCGCCGCCGGCCACGGAATTCATAATTCCCGCGAGGAACGCCGAGAGGGCGAGAATCGATTCGATACCGAGTTCATCCATTATCGGGAAAGGATACGATTTTCGACCGGTTCCCAAAGAACCCAGAAGTTGATCGAGTGTGCCTCTCGATTTTGGCAAGTTACCGAATCGACCCAAACGCACCGTCATTCCCGCGAAGGCGGGAATCCAGCTTCTCCAAGAGAGTGCTCTTTTGGATTCCCGCCTTCGCGGGAATGACGGGAATAGAGCTTTCGGAGTGTCTGCCAAAATCCGGAGGTGTAGCTTTGTTTGTTGGTCGAACTTGAACAATTCTGGAAATTTCCCCGCAAGTTCCGCAACTCGGATCGTCTGAAGTTATGTTCTGCCAGAATCGCTAAAGGGTTCGAGAATGCGCAATCTCTTCTTCGCCGGTATCTTTGCCTTCACCTGCGGCACCCTCGGGGCGCAAAATCCGGCGGTGCCAACGAACCTTCCCCCCGCCCCATCGGTTCAGCAACCGCTGCCGTTATCAAATCCGCAGATTCGCCCGGTTCCCACAATCACGGGCACCCCGGTGTATCGCAATCCCGCTTCGCCGCCGTTGGTCACCGCCGGTTTCTGGGAAAACAATCCACCATCGACCAATTCCAATCCCTACTCCCCGTGGCGGATGCGAGTTCAAAATGCGAATTGGAACCCGATGCTTCCCGCCGGGTGGAATCCGAATATGCCCGCAACGGCCAACACTCCGGTACCCAACGGATGGAATGCGAATGCGAACCCCGGTTCCGAATCGAATTCGCAGGGATCTATGGAACGGATTCTCTCTCTGCGAGCCGTGTTCTCGGGTCGTTGAATTTTCCCTGCCTAGCACTCCGGTAGAATCATCGTCGCTTCGCTTCCAATTCTTCCCAGCGTGCGTACAACCTCGCCACTTTCTTCTCGGCTTCTTCCAAATATCGGCACGCATCGGTGAGTGCGACGTGCCCGGCGGTGCTGGCCTTCTCCACCCCGGCCTGCCGGATGGCCACGTTCGATTCGGCGGATTGAATCGACGATTCCATGCCATCCAACTCCTGCTGTTCCTTGTAACTCAGCTTCTTCGGTTTCACGGCGGTGGCCGCGGCCCCCTTCCCCGCTTTGGCCTCGGGCACCTTGGAGCCGCTCTCGGCTTTCTCATATGCGTTCAACCATTGCTGCACGCTGCCGTAGGGTGCGGCGTTGCCGCGGCCGTCGAGGCCGATCACTTCCGTACATAAGCGATCCATCAAATCGCGGTCGTGGCTCACGAGGACCAAGGCGCCGGGGAAGTCTTCGAGGCTTTCTTCCAGCACTTCGAGCGCGGGAATATCGAGATCGTTCGTCGGCTCATCCAATAAGTAAACGTCGGCGGGTCGCAGCATGAGTTGGGCGATCCGCACGCGGGCTTGCTCGCCGCCGGAGAGTGCTCCGAGTTCGATATCGAGTTGCTCGGCTTGAAACAGGAACCGTTTCGCCCACGAGGCCACGTGAACCGGCTGATCGCGGAACATCACGGTTTCGGCATTCGGGGCGAGTGCCCTCCGCAAGGTCGTTTTCGGATCGAGCGATGAACGCCCTTGTTCGAAGACTTCCACCCGCAGTTGCTCCGCGTTCGTCACACTGCCGGAATCGGGTGCGAGCGTGCCGGAGAGAATCTTCAACAGCGTGCTCTTGCCTGAGCCGTTGGCCCCGAGCAGCCCGAGTTTCATCCCCGGCATCACCATGATGTCGATATTGTCGAAGAGCTTCTTTCCGCCGAGCGATTTCGAGATGCCCTTGGCGGTGATGAGTTTCTTTGTCTGTCGGCCGGTGCCCGCGAAATCGATGGCGGCACTGCGGCTCTCGGCGGTGCGGTAATCGAGTTCGGCCAGAACATCCCGCCGATCCATCGCGGCATCGATCCGCGAAGTCGCCTTGGTGGTGCGGGCCGCGGCCTTGCGGCCGAGCCATTCCGTTTCGCGGCGCACGCGATTGGCCACGGCGTCCCGCTGCCGGGCTTGGGCTTCCAGAAAGCTATCCTTCTTATCGGCGAAGCTCGCGTAACCGCCATCGGCCCGGAAGATGCCATCGGGGAATACCCGGTTCACTTCGATCACTTCATCGACCACACCGCGGAGGAACGCCCGGTCGTGGGTGGTGGCGAGGAACCCGAACGGGGCACGCTTCAACATCTTTTCCAGCCAGATCACGCCGGGGAGATCGAGGTGGTTAGTCGGTTCATCCATCAAAAGGAAATCGGGTTCCTTGGCGAGTTCGCGGGCGAGTGCCAAGCGTTTCCGCCAGCCACCGGAGAGGGTATCGGCGCGCTGATCGTGGTCGTCGAACCCCACCTGCGTGAGGGCGATTGCGGCGCGGGTTTCCTTCTCGTGCTCTTCCAAATGGAACTCGGCCAACCCCGCGAGCACGACATCGCGGGCGGTCAAACCGGCGGCGAAGGTGTCGTCTTGGGCGAGATAACCGATGGTCGAACCGCGGCGGCGTTGCACCTGCCCGGCATCGGGCACTTCGAGATCGGCAAGGATTTTCAAGAGCGTGCTTTTCCCCGCTCCGTTCGGGCCGATGAGGCCGATCTTCTCGCCGAGGCGCAGATCGAGGGCGAGTTCATGGAACAAAGGGCGGTGCGAATAACTCTTGGAAACGCCTTGGGCACTCAACACAACACTCATGCCTAACTCCTCGATTACTCATTAGTAATAGTGGAATCGGTTCGAACCGTATGGCTTTGTTCAAACATCGGCAGCTTTCGCAATCGAAAGAATCGGGAAAGAGATAGGCACCGGCGAATGCCGATGGTATAATTGAACCTTCACAGCCACTCACACGAGGTATACCATGATCCGTAATTTCTTCTCCGCCGGTTTCGCCATCCTAGCCTTGAGCTTCACGGCCATCTCCGCTGAAGACAAGAAACCCGACGCCAAGCCGCTCGAGGGCAAGATCGTTTGCTCGAAGTGCAAGCTGAAGGAGACCGCTGAATGCGGCAATGTTCTGCAAGTGAAGGAAGGCGAAAAGACCATCAATTATTACCTCGTCGATAGCGGCAAGGGCGAAGACTACCATGTCTGCACCGGTGAAAAAGCCGCCAAGGTGACCGGCAAGCTCATCGAGAAGGACAAGAAGATGACGATCGAAAGCCCCAAGGTCCAAATGACGAAGTAAACGAGCTAATCGTATTTCACATGCCAACGCCGCTCGATTCGAGCGGCGTTGTTCGTTAAATATCACCAACGAATTCCACTTCCGGAACTCCACCATGCATACAAGTCCGCTCGGCCATACCGATTTGAACATCACCCCGCTCGGCTTCGGGGCTTGGGCCATCGGCGGCGGCGATTGGGCATTCGGGTGGGGCGCCCAAGACGATGGCGCCAGTATTGCCGCGATCCACGAAGCCATCGATGTTGGCATCAACTGGATCGATACCGCGGCGGTGTACGGCTTGGGTCACAGCGAAGAAATCGTGGCGAAGGCGTTGGAAGGCATTTCAACAAGACCCTACATTTTCACCAAATGCGGTCGCGTCTGGGACGAGAATCGCCGGATCGGCAAGCGTTTGAAGGCGGCCAGCGTGCGGGCCGAGTGCGAAGCGAGCCTGAAACGGTTGCGTGTCGATGTGATCGACCTGTACCAAGTGCATTGGCCCGAACCGGACGAAGACATCGAAGAAGGTTGGGCCGAAGTGGCGAAACTCAAATCCGAGGGGAAAGTCCGTTGGATCGGGGTTTCCAACTTCAGCGTGGCCCAGATGGAACGGATTGCGAAGATCGCCCCGATTGCAAGCTTGCAACCGCCATACTCGCTTGTTCGGCGTGAAATTGAACAGGAAATCTTACCGTACTGCGAGAAGCAGAACATCGGCGTGTTGGCGTATTCGCCGATGGCCTCCGGCTTGCTCACGGGGGCGTGGACCGCGGAACGCCATGCGAACCTCCCCGCCAACGATTGGCGGAAATCGAAGAACCCGCAATTCCAAGAGCCGCTCTTCTCCCGCAACTTGCGGTTGGTGGAATTGCTGCGAGCCATCGGCACTTCACACCGGTGCAGCCCCGGCGAGGTGGCCTTGGCTTGGGTATTGCGATTGCCGAGCGTGACCGCCGCAATCGTGGGTGCCCGCAAACCGGGGCAATTGAAGGAACTTGTGGGTGCCGCAGAGGTGAAGTTGGGCGAAGCCGAGATCGCTTCGGTGGAAGGATTTCTGCGGGACAATCCGCAATAAAACGTAACGCTTTCCGACTATCCCACTATCAATTCTCTACGAATTACTACTTCAATCAAATCAATGAGATTGAGATAGTTGTTAGTTGAGAATAGACAGTAAAGAGTTCCAAACCCCGATAATCTACTATCCCATGAACGAAGAAGAATCCCCCGTCGTCCAGGCGTGCTTCACCCCCGGCGATGCCTGCCTAAACCTGATCCGCCGGCGGTTGGCCGAGGCGCGGAAGACCATCGACATCTGCGTCTTCACCATTACCGACAACCGCATCAGCAACATTATCATCGACGCCCACCGGCGCGGAGTGAAGGTTCGCATCGTCACCGACGACGAAAAGGCCTACGACGCCGGTTCGGACGTTCCGCGCTTCCTCGAAGCGAAAATCCCATTGCGGGTCGATCGAACGCCCTTCCATATGCACCACAAATTTGCAATATTCGATGGTAACTGCGTGCTGAACGGCAGCTACAATTGGACGCGCGGCGCGGCCGAACAGAACATGGAAAACGTCGTCGAACTCCGAGATAGTATCGTGATTGGGCAGTTCCAAACCGAGTTCGATGCGATCTGGGCCAACCTCGAATGAACCCGCCAACCCTTTTTCATTTTGGATCCAACATGCAAGTACGTTTCGCATTTGCGATAATTGCAATGACGTTTGTTGTTGCGTCGCTCCCCGCTCAAACGCCGCCCGCTCCGCAGTACGCGAAGAAAGCGACGCGGGTGGAAACCGCCATCGCCACACTGAATTCCTTCGGCATGCCATCTTTGGAGGGGAAGTGGTACTTCGCCGGGCCGTTCGATAACGTCGATCGCAAGGCAGTCGATACCGTTTTCGCCCCGGAAAAAGAGGTGAAACTCAAAGAGACGTTCACCGGCAAAGCGGGCGAGCAGTTCGGGTGGAAGGAAATTCCCAAGTTCGCCCTCGGCAAGATCGTCGATCTCAAGAAGCTCATACCGAAGAACAACTCGGATGCGGTGATCTACCTCTATCACGAATTCGAGGCGACCGAGACGGGACGGTTGCCCATTTCGCTGGGGGCCGACGATACGATGAGCCTGTGGAATAACGGTTCGCGGTTGGTTCACGAAGACCGCGAAACCGCGGCGGCCCCCGATCAATTCTGGACGCAGCTAAAGTACAAACCGGGCAAGAATACCGTGCTCATCAAGGTTTGCCAGTACGGGGGTGGTTGGGAAGTGTACGTCGCCCCCGAGTTGCCCGATACGCTACCGGACGGCGTGCAGAAGCAATACGAAAAGGATTTCCCCAAGGGCGGATCCAGTGGTGTCGCGGCGAAAGCCGCGAGCGATGCCGATTCCAAACATTATGCGATCACCACGATACCGCTGCCCGCAGATTGCGTTCTCGAAGTCGGCGGCTTGGCCTTCCGGCCCGATGGCAAGTTGCTGGCGTGTACGCGCCGCGGCGAAATCTGGCTGATCGAAAATCCCACGTCCGACACACCCGGTGAGATCAAGTTCACTAAGTACGCCAGCGGTTTGCACGAATCTCTCGGCATGTACGTGGAAGACGATAAGACTCTATTCGTGGTGCAACGCCCCGAACTCACGAAAGTGACCGATGCCCTCGGCCAAGGCAAAGCCAGCGAATTCAAAACCGTGTGCGACAAATGGGGTGTGAGTGGCGATTACCACGAATACGCTTTCGGCCCCGCCCGAGATAAAGATGGTAACTTCTTCATCAGTTTGAATGTCGGCTTCGGCGGCGGCCACCAATCCAAGGGGGCTTTCCGCGGCTGGTGCGTCAAGGTCGATCCGAAAACCGGATCGATGGAACCATTCGCCTACGGATTGCGTTCCCCCAACGGCATCAATTTCAGCCCCGAGGGCGAACTCTTCTATTGCGATAACCAAGGCGAGTGGGCCGCGTCCAACAAGATGAACCATTTGAAGAAGGGTAAGTTCTACGGTCACCAAGCGGCACTGCGTTGGCTGAAGGATTCCCCCTTCGCCAGCCATTCCGATAAAGTGGCCAGCGGTATGATGTACGACGGCAACCCGCCCCCGGGCAAAACCGCCCCGAAAGGCTTTCCCGAACTCGATCCGCCTTGCATCTGGTTCCCTTACGGTCGCATGGGCCAATCGGTGAGCGAACCGATCTGGGATACCACCGGTGGCAAGTTCGGCCCGTTCGCCGGGCAAGTGTTCGTCGGCGATCAAAACAAGGCGATGCTCATGCGCGTCGCATTGGAGAAGGTGAACGATGTGTATCAGGGGGCGTGTTTCCCCTTCCGCTACGGCTTCCAATGCGGCGTGAACCGCCTCGCGTTTGCCCCCGATGGCTCGTTATTCGTAGGCCAAACGAGCCGGGGCTGGGGCGGCCTCGGCGGCAAACCCTTCGGATTGCAACGGGTAAAGTTCACTGGCGACATGCCGACCGAAATCCACAGCGTGAAGCTCACCGAAGCCGGCTTCGATTTCCACTTCACGAAACCGATGGATCCCGCCACGCTCGACGCGGCCAAGACCGTAGCGTTGAAATCGTTCACCTACATCTATCAGAGTTCCTACGGTTGCCCGGAGACCGATACCCGCCCGGAGAAAGTGCTCAGCGCCAAGCTCTCGCCGGATGGCAAAACCCTATCCCTCGCCGTGCCGGATTTGGCCCGGGGCCGCGTGTACGATTTCCATCTGAACGGGTTGAAGGCGGCCGACGGGTCGCCCCTGCTCCACGCGGATGCGTACTACACGTTAAATGAGTTCGTGAAGTGATCTTGGTTTCGTTGGAGTTCGGACTTCAGCCCGTCTTGATCCACGTTGGAGTTCGGACTTCAGCCCGTCTTGATCCACGTTGGAGTTCGGGCTTCAGCCCGTCTTGATCCACGTTGGAGTTCGGGCTTCAGCCCGTCTTGATGACATTTTTTTGGGGGCAAGCCGATGAGTGCGGAAGATGCCATGTATCGTTGGCGAAAGATGTCGCCGGAAGAACGAGTGGCGACTTTGGCTGATCGTCGTGGTCGAAATCTACCATGGCATTGGCCGGAACATCGTGTGAGTGAAAGCGGCTACTACCTCTTCACCGCAGCGTGTTACGAGCATGCCCCAATCATCGGCTTGTCTTCCACCCGGATGGCCGAATTCGAACGTGAGCTTGTTGAAACTGTTAGTGGGGTTTGCGACAACATATTCGCTTGGATCGTGCTGCCCAACCATTACCACTTTCTCGCCCGCTCCCCCGATCTCCCTGCGCTTTTTGCAGCCTTACGTCTCTTGAACGTACGAACTTCACACAAGTGGAATGGTGAAGAGTTAAAGCGCGGACGTCACGTTTGGCACGGTGTTGTTGAAACGGCCATGAAATCGGAAGGTCATTTCTGGGCTAGCTTGAATTACGTACTGAACAACGCGGTACGGCATTGTTATGTTGAACGATGGCAAGATTGGCCCTACTCCAATGCGGCCCAGTATCTGGAAGACGTTGGACGTGATGCTGCGGAGCATCGCTGGCGAAGTTATCCACTCCTTGATTACGGCAAAGAATGGGATCCTCCCGAACTCTAAAACTCAAGAAGACGGGCTGAAGCCCGAACTCCAACAAATCAAACCAAGGTACCCATGTCCAAACCTCGCGTCTTTGTCACCCGGCGGATCCCCGATGTGGGATTGGATGCGATCCTCGCGGATTGCGATGCCGAGGTTTGGCCGGATCGGATGCCGCCCCCGCCCGAAGTTCTCCGCGGAAAAGCCCGCGATTGCGCCGGCTTGGTTACGCTGCTCACCGATCGGATCGACGGCGATTTGATAGCTGCGTGCCCCGGTTTGAAAGTGATTTCCAACTTCGCCGTGGGGGTGAACAACATCGATCTCGCCGCGGCCACGGCCCGCAAGATCGCCGTGGGGAACACGCCCGGCGTGCTCACCGATGCCACCGCCGATATCGCCGTGACATTGCTACTCGCCGCGGCCCGGCGGTTGGGCGAATGCATCGCCGACGCCAAGGAAAGCCGATGGTACACATGGGAACCCCGCGGTTGGCTCGGGGCCGACTTGGTCGGCCGCACCGTGGGAATCGTCGGCATGGGCCGCATTGGTTACGCCACGGCGAAACGATTGCATTTCGGTTGGGGAATGAAGGTGCTTTACTCTTCGCGCAGCCCCAAGCCGGATGCGGAAGCCGATCTGGGTGCGACGCATTGTTCGCTGGAAACGCTGCTCGCCGAGAGTGACTTCGTTTCGGTTCACGCGGATTTGAATGCGAGTACGCGCTCGATGTTCGGGGCGGAACAATTCCGGCAGATGAAGAAGACGGCGGTATTCGTGAACACGGCCCGCGGTGGGCACATCGATCCACTGGCGTTGGCCGAAGCGTTACGGAACGGAACGATCTTCGCCGCCGGGTTGGATGTGACCGAGCCGGAACCGCTCCCGTCGGATCACGAATTGTACCAATTGAAGAATTGTGTGATCGCCCCGCACATTGCGAGTGCCACCGTCGATACGCGGAACGCGATGGCGAGTATGTGTGCCACAAACTTATTGGCAGGTGTTAAAGGGGAACGGTTGCCGCATTGCGTAAACGCGGAAGTGTACAGCTAAAGCCCACCCGTCGCAACGGGTGGGCTTGTGAACCGATCTCACTTCTTCGGCGGGAGTACGGCGATGCCGCCGATGTCCGAGAGGAAGATCGTGTTGCCGGTGTTCTTATCGAGGAACACTTCTACGCCGAAGCGGTTGGCCTTCGCATACGACGATTCCCCTCCCGGTCGGGGCTTCAACACCATCGAACGCTGCCACTCCACGCCTTGTTTCTCTTTGATTCCGGCGGGTGTGGGGACGGTGGCGATGGCTCCGGTTTCCGTCAGGTAGATCAAGGTGTTCGTGTTTTCATCCTTGTACACTTCGATGCCGTACTTCTTCGTTTTGTCGGTCCAATCGAGTTCGTCCGCTTTGCGTGCCCGCAGGCTGAGGGCGTAGAGTGCAGTCGGTTTCTTCACGGCGTCTTTGGCCGGGGCCATCGCGGGGGCTTTCGCCAGTGCGATCAAACCCGCTTCCGTGACGTAAATCAAATCGCCAGTGTTCCCATCTTTGAATACTTCGACGCCGAACTTTTTGGTGTTCGGGCCGAATGCTTCTTCTAGAGGGGTTCGCACTTTCAGTTTCAATCCGTGGTGCCATTCGGGATCTTTATCGGTATTGCCGACCTTCGCCTCGGCGAAAGCGACCCCCGCGGCTTGGCTGAGGTACAGGAGTTTCCCGCTGCCGCCGTCTTTGTACACTTCCACGCCGTACTTGGTGGTGTTAGGGTTGAAGCGGTCTTCATCGGCCTTGCGGGAATGGAGATCGTGGCCGAACAGCCAATCGACTTGCTTGTTCGATCCGACTTCGCCGATCGGCCCGACAGCGAGATAGCCCGCTTGAGTGATGGCGAGTGCGGCACCGGTACCGGCATCCTTGAACACTTCGATGCCGAGCTTGGTGGCTTTGTCCCAATCGGAATCTCCGCCCTTGCGCACTTTCAAATCGTGGGCGTAGAGCCACTGCGGTTTATTCGCGGCGGGTTGGGCGAAAGCGATCCCTTGGCAGACGAGTGTGCCGGCCACGAGGCCGAGAATTCCGAAACGCATGAGCGACCCCGCGAGAACGAAGGAGACCGTAAGTAGCCGATTCAATGAAGACGGCCCCGTTTCGTCAAGTTAACAGCCGAGTGCCGGGAAATGAAGAAAATCTTTGAAGTTCTGCGAAATCGCCGCCAACAGCGCTTGACCCCGATTGCTCCCGTGGCTATTCCCGCACGGCTTTCACACTCTTTTTCGCACGGGGCGTTGCCCCCCGGCTAGAACCGATCACTCCCTTTCGGGGGAGTGTCGGGTGTGAATCGTGTTCGGATCGGGGGATCCGAATCGGTTCGCCGGAGAGATGTCGAACTTTCGTGCTGGCTTCGCAATATCTGGGGGGATGGAGGCCATGGTGTTTCGCAAGAATCGTTGGAACTGGAAGGCGCGGTTGCTCTTGGCACCGTTCGCCGTGGCGGGAACCGGAATCGGCTTGGCACTGGCGCAATCGCCGGTGTACGTGCCGCCCAAAACGCCCGCACCGAAAATGCAATTGATCTCGCCGGTGGGCAAGCCCGCCGCGAATCTCGACCCCAAAGAAATGCTCCGGCTCGGCCGCGAAGCGTTCAACAAGGGGAATCTCGATTCCGCACAAAACTACGCACGCATGGCGGCGGAAGGCAACGCCTCCGGCCGTTGGGGCCTGTTCGGGGATACCCCGGACGCCTTGGCGAAGGACGTGGGCGCCGCCCGCAGCAAAGCCGGTAGCGGCGATGCCTCGCGGTTGGCGAAAGAAGCCCGCGATTTGTACTCCCGGCCGGCCCGCAACGATTCCGAACGCGTGGCCTACCTGCACCAAGCCTCGCTGAAAATCGATGTCGCCTGCGCCGCCGTCGGTCCGAACGGCAAGTTGCCCGGCAGCGGCGAACGCCCGGACCTACTGAAGCGCGAAATCGATGGCGCCTTGGCTAAGTTGAACTCCGCGATGCCCGCCGGAAAGAACGGTACCATCGTGGTAACTGGTGGGGCGGGGTTCCCCGGTGCCACTCAACCGAAGGGGCACTTCGGCGGTAACTCCGCTACAAACTATAGCACCACCACCCCCACCAATGTGGTACAAGTGCCCACGGTGCCCGGCAAACCGTACGATCTCGAACAAACCGCCCCGCAGGTCGCCAGCAATCCTTCCCGCCCCGTGGCGATGAAGCTGATGACCGAAGGCCGAACGCTCATGGCGCAGCGGAAGATTGCGGATGCCCAAGCGAAGTTCCTCCAAGCGCAGAAGTTGAATGTGCCGTTCAGCACGGTCGAAGAAAACCCCGATCGTTGCCTGCAAGATTGTGCCCTCGCGGGGCAGGCGGAAATCGATCGCCTCGTCGAGAAGGGGCAAGATCACGCCGATCGCAAAGAAGCGGCCAAAGCCGAACTGGCCTTCCACATGGCCCGAGAAATCGCCGTGGGCATGGGTATTCGCACCAAGGATATCGACCGCGAATTGGCGATGTTGAAGAACACGAAGATCGAGATCGCCCAAGCGGAAGGCAAAGAAACCCCGGTCGTGATCGACCCGAACAAACCGGCGAACGTGATTCCACCGGTCTTCCAACCGAAGGCCCCCGAAGTGGGCACGGCCCCGGTGATTCCGCCGCTGCCGGAAACCGGAACCATCACTCCGCTTCCGCTTAAGCTGAACCTGCCCGCCACGATGCCCGAAATGCCGGCGATGGTGATCGACACTCCGAAGATGCCGGACGTGCCGAAGTTTAAACCGGACGCTCCCAAAGTGGTCGATTTGGCAACGGCCGAAGGCCGCCGATTGATCGAAGATGCGGAAACGGCACTCAAGAACGGTACGATCGAACTGGCCCGCAACATGGCCGTGAAGGCGATGGCTAACCCATCGTACGGCGTTGCGAAAGAAGCCGAGGAATTGCTGCGGAGCATCGATATCGAATCGTTGAAGGCGAAGAAGAAGGAATCGGAAGATTCGCTCGCTTCGGTCGTCGAATCGATGAATTACAAACAGTACGAAACGGCGAGCAAGGTGCTGGGCCAGATCAACCCTTCGCTTCTGAGCGAAGAGAAACGCAAATCTTACGCCGAGTTGGTCATCGCTTGCGAAACCGAATTGAAGAAGTTGAACGAACCGGCTCTGGCGGTCGCCGAGTTGCCGATTCCGATGCAACCGATTGTTCCAAAAGTACCCGGACCTATTGCCGTGGCACAACAGCCATTGGAACCGAGCGTGCCAACGCCCGAAGTTCCCATGCCAACAGAGAAAGTCGCTGTCGCCCCGAAGGTGCCCGAAGCCCCGGCTTTGATTCCTTCCACGCCCACCGCGATCTCCGAACGGGCGCCGACGGAGCCGAAAGTAGCCAAGGTCGAAGAGAAGCCCGGCGAACTCGCCAACCAAATGAAGGCGATGAATAACGTCGAGTTGCAACAACTCCGCGACGATGGCCTGCGGGCCGAGGAAGCCGCACTCAAGGCTTTCAACAAGGGCGAAACCACCGTCGCCATGCAGTCGCTCTCGGATCACGTGGCCAAGGTTCGCGCTTCCAAGCTCAGCGTTCCGCAGCAGAACATGTTGCTCGGCCGCATCGAAACGAAGCTCGATACCTTCCGCTTGATGGCCCGGCAGACCGAGTTCTACTCCAAGGAAGCCAAGGAGAAGAAGGAGTTCCGCGAAGGCGTGCTGGTAAAGAACGCCGCGGACATTCAGAAGAAGGAAGAGATTGCCAAGCGTGTGCAGACGATCAACGGTTACATGAAGTCCGGCAAGTACAAGGAAGCGGAAGCGCTCGCCTTGCAAACCAAGCAACTCGACCCGGACGAGCCGACGCTCACACTGATCGCCGAGATGGCCAAGAATCGTCGCCGCGTGGCCGAGCAAAAGGACATCAAAGCGGAAAAAGAGCAGATGTTTTATGACCAAGTGATGGGCAAAGGGATTCGCCAAGGCCCGTCGCTGGATATGGATAACCCGGTCGCCGTGGCCATCGACGCGGCCCGCCGCAATCAACTCCGCGGCGGTGGCGATGAAATGTTCATCAAGAACCGCACGCCGATCGAACGCGAGATCGAACTCAAGCTCGAAAAGCCGCTGACCATGCATACGGTGAATGCACCTTTGCGTGAAGTGATGGATGACTTTGCCAAGCGGTCGCTCTTGAACATCGCTTACGACGACGCCGCCCTCAGCGACGAAGGCATCAATCTCGAAAACGTGACGATCACGCAAACGATTTCTCAACCGATCTCGCTGCGAAACGTGATGCAACTCGTGCTCGAAAAGGCCCGCCTGCAATACGTCGTCGAGAACGATGTGATCCGCGTGACGACGATGAAGAAGGCCAAGGGCCGGATGCACACGAAGGTCTTCTCGGTGATGGATCTGGTAACGCCCATCCCGGACTTCGCCATGCCGGAACACGCTTCGCTGAGCCACAAGCTCCAGCAAGCCAACGGCGGCACGCCCGCATGGGCCGGTCAACAAGGGCAAACCTCGCCCCGCGCAGGCAGCGGCGGATTGCCCGGTGGTCAACTGACCGGCAGCAGCGGTGCAACCCCGTGGGCCGGCGGAACGCCCCCGAGCGGTGCGGGTACGCTGGAAGCCAACCCGTCCAACATGAGCAACTCGCTCGCCGGGAGCGCCCACTTGGCCCCGAGCAAACAGAACTACTCCGAGCAACTGAAGAAGCTCGTCACCAGCATGGTTCGGCCGTACGCCTGGGAAGACCTCGGCGGCTCCGGCAAGATCGCTTACTACGACATCGGCGGCGCCTTGGTGGTCAACCAAACCGCCGACATCATCCGCGAAGTGCAGGATTTGCTCGAATCGCTCCGCCGGTTGCAAGACCTCAGCGTGGCCGTAGAAGTGCGACTGATCTCGCTGACCGAATCGTTCTACGAACGCGTCGGCGTCGATTTCCAAATGAACATTAAAACGAAGAATACGAACGGCTTCGAGCGTTCGATCACCACCGGCCAGTTCCGCCCCGAACCGTTTATCAACGACATCAACGTCCGCGGCGTCACGACCGGTTGGAACCCCGCTGCGGGCGGCTTCACCAGCGACTTGGACGTGCCCATCCGGCCGAACAGCTACGGGGTGAGCGTGCCCCCGTTCGGCCAATACCCCGGCAACGGCGTCGGCGGTTTGAACCTCGGCCTCGCTTTCCTCAACGACATCCAAGTGTTCATGTTCTTGGAAGCCGCCGCCGGCGACCGCCGCGTGAACATCATGCAAGCCCCGAAGCTCACGATGTTCAACGGGCAAACCGCCACGGTGTTCATCAGCGATTTCGCCTTCTTCACCACCGGTTTGCAAGTGTTCAACGTGGGCGGGCAATTCGTGTACATTCCGCAGAACACGCCGTTCCCGATCGGCAACGCTGCTCCGCAAGCCCAAGGGGGCGGCGGTACCGCCGGTGCCAACAGCCCCGGTGTGAGCCTCACGATTCAACCGGTGGTGTCTGCGGATCGCCGGTTCGTCCGCCTCACGCTGCCGGTACAACTGTCGGCTCTCACGAGTGCGACGGTGCCGCTCTTCCCGGTTACGGCGTTCATCACGCCGGTGTTCGAGGGTGGTTCGCAAGGCACGCCGATCCCGTTCACCCAGTTCTTCCAACAGCCTTCCTTCAGCAACATCAGCGTGCAATCCACGGTGGTGGTGCCGGATGGCGGAACCGTGCTGGTCGGCGGGTTGAAGACTCTCGAAGAAGGCCGCAACGAATTCGGGCCGCCTGTGCTCAGCAGCGTTCCCTACTTAAACCGCTTGTTCAAGAACGTGGGCATCGGCCGCGAAACCCGGCACATCATGATTATGGTGTCCGCACGGATCATCATCGCGGCGGAAGAAGAAGCCATTCAAACCGGCACCGGCGGCGGGAATTAATCGCTCGGTAGCAACACACGAAGAAGCCCGCAGTTCTCTGCGGGCTTCTTTTTTCGTACCAATGCGTTTCCATCCCATCCAACGATTATGCCGATTTGGGGGGGGTCTCATCGCCAACTTCGATTTGTGATCCTGAAGTTTACCCATTCGATCTCAGGTATTCCTGCAACCTGCCGAAGAAAGCATACCTCCAACACGATTGCCTTGACCCATGACCACCATCGTTGTCACGCTCGGAATGCTGGGTGCCTTGCAAGGGCCGATCCATGTTCCGCAAGAGCGTTACTACATGGTACTCTTCGGCGCGCAATCGGTGCCGTTCACGACCCGCCATACGCATACTTTTGCTACGTTTGTCCGCACCGAACTGCTGCCGGTGGGCGAACGGGTAACTTCGGTGGATACTGTCAGTTGGATGCCTGCAACCCTCAAGATCCGACCGTTCGCCATGTTCCCGGAACGGGGCGTGAACCTCACCTCGGGGCAAACATTCGAATGGATTGCCACGTTCGATGGACGGGTATCGAAATGGGGGCCGTACGAAATCAACGCCGACCGGTACACTCGTTTCATCGCACGCAAAATGGAATTGGAAAGCGGTGAAATCCAGTACCGAGCGGTGGGGGCGATCACGAGGAACGATCCGATCAGTAATTGCGGTCAATCCTTCGCGCGTTCGTCGCCAATCGTGGGTAGGCGTTACTTTCAACCGACGCCATCGCCGGGTGAAAACGGCACCAGCGATTTGGCCCGACGTTACCAACGCGTCGGGGCGTTTGAGGGCAACGGTGAAATCCACGATTGGTTGATTCCCGTCATTCACGCAGACGTCTATCCATCCACTACGCGCCTGCCGGGCGACAAAGTCCCCTATTTCCGCCGCTGACATGCCGCACCAGCAATCGCCCATCGTTCCGGATTTGCTCGCCTGCGATTTGCGTTTAGTTTTCTGCGGAACCGCTCCGAGCCGTTCGTCGGCACAAGCGAAGGCTTACTACGCCAACCCCGGCAACCGATTCTGGCAAACGCTTTTGGAAATCGGCCTGACCCCGCGACGGTTCGCCCCGAGCGAATATCCCCAACTACTGCCGCTCGGCATCGGTCTTACCGACGTCTGGAAGTTTCACTTCGGACAAGATGCCGATCTGCCGAAAGAAGGCCGCGATCCGGCGGTACTGGAAGCCAAGATCCTCGAATTTCGGCCGAAGCTCTTGGCTTTCACGAGCAAAAACGCGGCGCGACAAGCATTGGGCGAACACTTGGACTACGGTTTACAGGTCCGCACGATTGGCGGCACACGTTTGTACGTTTGCTCTTCCACTTCCGGCCTCGCCCGCAGATTCTGGCGACAAGATGTGTGGAACGAATTGGCCAACCTCGTGGCGACCGGGGAGAGAGAGGGTTAGGCCAATCCCATCGCGTTCAACAATAGCCCCTTCACCGCAGTCATCGGCATGTGTCCGGCCAAGGGTTTCGGCCCGTGGCCGATGATGATGGCCCCGTCTTGCGGATCGGCTGGGTTCAAACCGTGGCTGCCGCGAACGATCCCGGCATCGAGCGGCACCACGTCCATACTCATGCGGAACCCAAGCTTCTTTTGAATGAGCCGCCGGGCTGCGTGTATCTTCGGCGCCTTGAACTCCGGGTCGAAGAACAACTCGGCGGGATCGTACCCCGGTTTGTGATGGATCGCCACGGAGCGGGCATAATCTGGCGCCGCGGCGTCGTCGAGCCAGAACGGATACGCGAACCAAGCCTTCGGTGTGGAGAGTGCGATGATCTCGCCGGAACGCGAATGATCGAGTTGATACTTCGCCCGCTCTTCACCCGCCAGCACTTCGGCCACACCCGGCACGGCGTGAAGCAATTCTCTCACCCGTGGCACATCGGCCGGGTGCTTCACGTACACGTGGGCGAGTTGGTGATCCACAACCGCGAACGCCCGACTTTCGTAGGTATCGAGTTGTTCGCCGAAGGGGCCGTTCCGCACCGCGAGTAAGCCCGCGCTCCGCAATACCCGATTCAAATACACCGGCGTATCGACGTCGCAATGGCCGTACTCGCTCACGACCCACACTTGTGCATCCGCCGTCTCCGCGGCATCGAGCAACGGAGCACAAGCATCATCGAATTCTTTCACTTGCTTCGCCATGTCGCAACCGCTCGGCCCGCGCCGCTGCGGTTCGTAATCCAAATGCGGCAGATACACGAGGGTGAGATCGGGCCGCTGCTGCTTCAACGTTTCGGCGGCCGCTTTCGCGATCCATTGCGAACTCTTCAACCCGGCCATCGGGCCCCAAAACGAGGGGAAAGGAAAGGGGCCAAGGTGCTTCTTTAGCCCTTCCGCAAAGCCATCCGGCGTACCCGCAACATCGAAGGCCTTGTTGCCATCGATCGCGTACCACGGCTTCGGTGTGATGCTCCATTCGACATCCGCACCTTGGTTGAACCACCAAAAGAGCTTGGCACATTTGAACTGTGGATTGAGCTTCTTCGCCGTGGCGTACAGCGGCTCGGCCTGCATCAAGCCGTTGTTCTGCTGCCAAAAACGGACTTCGTTCGTCTCCCGGTAGAGCCATCCGTTTGCCACGATGCCGTGGCGGTTGACTGGTTCGCCGGTGAGGATGGTCGCTTGAGCCGAGCAAGTGACGGCGGGTAGCACTTCCTTCATCGGCATGGCCCAGCCCGCCGCCGCGACCTTCGATAGCCGCGGTGCCAACGGCAGCAACCTCGGCGTCAGGCCGACGGCGTTGATGAGCAGTATCTGGGGCATTAATCATCCACCGGATAAGTGACCACCGGCGATTCCACGGCCAGCAACGAATCGATCTGTTTCACCGCCGCGCGGAACTTACCGGTCTCGGCATAGTGCGTGACGATCACGAGCGGCACCCGCTGATGCCCTTCGTTCTCTTGGATTTCGTGTTGAACCACCGAGGATATGCTGATGCCCTTATCCGCCAATACTCGGCAGACATCGGCGAGCGTGCCGGGCAAATCGAGTACCGAAATGCGGAGGTAGAATCGGCTCCGTACCTTCTCGGAGGGTTCGATGGTGAAGCCTCGGCCGGTTTCGTTCCAAAGTTTGGCGGCGGCGAACGTGCGTTGGGCACGCCCCACGGCGAGATCGACGATGTCAGCCACGACCGAACTGGCCGTCGGCATCATCCCCGCTCCGGGGCCTTGGTAAAGGGTTTCGCCCACCACATCACCCACGAGTTGGATCGCGTTGAAGGCCCCGCGCACTTGGGCGAGCATATCGGTTTTGCGAACCATTACTGGGGCCACGTGCAACGCCACGTGCGAACCGACGACCCACGCCTCGGCCAAGAGTTTGATCGTGTAGCCGAGTTCCGTGGCGAAGCGGATATCGAGGGCGTCGATCTTATCGATGCCTCGGCGTTCGATTTCGTGCGGCTTCGCCGTGACGCCGAAGGCGATTTGGGCGAGTACCGCCAACTTGTGGGCGGCATCGGAGCCATCGACATCGAGCGTCGGATCGGCTTCCGCGTAACCCAACCGCTGGGCCTCGGCCAAGGCTTCGGAATAGGGGATTCCGCGCTCGGCCATCGCGGTCAAGATGAAGTTCGAAGTGCCGTTGAGGATGCCTTGGATCGCGGTGATCTGGTTCGCCGAGAGGCTCTCGGCCAAGGCCCGGATGATCGGCACGCCCCCGGCCACCGCCGCCTCGAAACAGATGGCCCGCTCCGCTTTCCGGGCCGCGGCGAAGAGTTCCGGGCCGCTATCCGCGAGCAACGCCTTGTTCGCGGTGACCACATGCTTGCCCGCACGCAGTGCTTCGAGCACGACTTCTTTCGCTGCGGTGATGCCGCCGATGAGTTCGCAAACGACGTGAACCGAGGGGTCTTGAATCGCGGCACGCAAATCGGTGGTAGCGAGGCCTTCGGGAAGTCCCAGCGGTTGAACCTTCGCCAAATTGCGAACCACGACCTTGCGGAGAGCGATGGGCTTGCCCGAGCGCTGTTCGAGCCGGGCCGCGTGTTCCCGGAGGATTTTCACGGTGCCGGTGCCAACTGTACCGCAACCGACCACGGCAATTCCGAGTGGTTCCTGCATTCATCCGCCCCGTAAAATCCAAGGTATTCCAATGGAATGATTTATCGGAATTTTGCGGCTCGGGCGAGGGAATCGATCATTCCACCAATCGGGCGTCGCCCCAGTTTACGTAGTCTTGCACGTCACCGCCGGGGCCAAAGTCGATCACGAGGGTGAGCGTTTTTGCTTTGGTGAGTTCGATCCGCACGGGTACGGCAGGCCCCGCTTTCAGGTTCACCAGTGCGGGGAGCGGTACTTTCTTGCCGTCGAGCAGGATCGAAACCTCGGCTTCGCCTTTCTTGCCGGTGCGGGCGTCGAGGCCGACTGTGGCTTCGAAGATCCGATACTTCCCCGCGAGATCGTATTCGAGGATCGTTTTTGAATGCGTGCCCAAGCCACGATCGAACGCTTCCACTCCTTGGGCCATGTTCAACCGCAACGGTTCGCCTCTGACATTGCGGTTCGGCTTCCAATTCCAAATGAGATCGTTGAACGGTTCCACCCGCGAGGTTTTGGGTGCGAGATCGGAGAGGTAAGTGGCTTTCCCTTGAAGGATGTCTAAGGAAACGACGTTCTCGATGGCAACCGCGATGTTGCCTCCGGTGGAAAGAACGCCCGCGAGGGTTTTCCCATCGGACGTCGCTTCGGTCACAGTCAAACGGGAACCATTGCGAATGGCGATCTTGGCGTGGGTCGTTTTCGGAGGCTTCATCCGGATGAGCGAAGGATCGAACACGATCGCCACGACGTTGTCGGTTTCGAGCGGCTTCGCCGCCTTTTCACCCTCAACGCGAAAGCGAAGGATCGCCCCGTCGGGTGAAATCGTTTCCAACGTGCCACGGAGAACATCGCCGTTACGAAGGCGGAGAGTGTCTTGCTTCTTCTCGGCATCGACCCAATCGTAACTCGCGGGATCCGCGTCCGGATTCGGCGGTGGGGTGAGCCAAATCGCTCGTACGCTCGGCAGATTCGCGGAGAGTTTAATCGCGGTGCCCGCATCGGGGTGCCAATTCCATTCGAGCGCCAATCCTTTTCCGCCGAGCAGTTTGCCCGGCCAGCAGTCGCCGTTGGCCAACATCAGCATCGGCGCATCGGGGCGACCTGGCCGAGGCGCTAGCACTTGTCGGAGGGAAATCAGCTCGCCACTCGGAATGTTCGCAGCGGGTTCCTTCAATGCGACGGCGAACCCCGGCCCCAACCCGGCGAGCGAGCCCACCTTTTGTTCGGACGACGCCGAATCGACTTTCCAGAGCGTTTGTCCACGGGCATAGGCGGAGCCAAGTAACGCCAAGGCACAAACGCACGCACGAATCATCAGATTGCCCCCGCAGAGTTTCCTCTATGTCATCGTAGGCGATTCGATTCATGCGAATCGGGATTCCCTAACGGATTCCCTAACGGATTCCCTAACGGATCAATCGCCCATTCCCCTGCGGCAATCGGGCCATGTGCAGCCAATCCTTACGGACTTCGTGCAGCCCCAGAGCACACAGCTCAAATTCATCGGATAGCCGGCGGAAGAGTTGCGGTTGTTCCGGATCGAGTTCGCTGGCGGCGCGGTACGCCCGTTTGCCGAGGTGGGTGAAATTGACGACGTGATCCTTCACCTTCGCGAATTGGAATCGCCCGAGCGCTTCGGGGAACAGGCCGCTCCAATACAACGCGAAATCGCCGACGTGGCGGTGGTACTCGCGGCGGGTGCGGCCGCCGGGCGGAAGCCCCTCGGCTTCCATGGCCATCATCACGAGATCTTCGAGGGGCTTACCCTCCGAATCGCGAAGGCGAAAAATGCCATCCACATGGATGAACCGAGCGAGCAAATCGGAGATGTAATCCACCAGCGGCGGATCGGCGACTCCAAGCGAATCGAAGAACGCATGTTCCGTAATCCCCGCGAACATGCGGCGGAGCGGATGATCAGGCGGCGTTTCCCACATGGCGAATCCCCCGAGCTGGAGAGGGGTGGCGGGTAAAGTGAACTCCTATCGAATCCTATGCCGTCCAAGCGTAAGCAAAGTGTCCGGAGCAGTCAAGTTCGTTCGGCTTTGCAGCCGCTATTTCCAACTCAACGGGGGTAACGATTCTGCGGGCATCTCCGCGCGAGTTTGTTGAATCTCACCGGAGGACGCTCGCATCGGCGACTTCCAACGTTCGCCAAACTGCAATCCTTTGCGGAATGCCATCGGTTGCAACGTGCGATTGCCCACCGAGAATGGCAATAGCGAAGGTTCCGCCATCGTAGGCACCTTCTCCGCGAGGCACTGGCTCGGGTGGCCGAGCGCACGGTACAATCGGAACTGGGCGCGGTTGTAATCGGCCACGGCCGAGTGGTAATCGCTGTTCGCCGTGCCCAGCGATTGCACCGCAGCAACCACCTCCTGCGGCCGAACGATCAACACTAGCACATCCCCGACGCGGCGCGTTTGATTCATTCCCAAAAGGCTCTTTTCCACGAGATCGACGCTCGCATTGAAGGCCGGTTCCGCGATTTTCATCTTCTCCGCCGAGGCTCGGAGTTGGGCGTGGGCCTGCGTCACTTCCGCCGCGATGCGATCTTGCATCCGGAACAGTTCGAGCGTAGCGATCTGATGTTCGGCCTTGCGTTCGCCGACGCGGGCCTTGTTGCCGAAGCCGAGGGATTGAAACTCCCAGAGGAGCTGAGCATCAATATCGAAGCGATTCCCAAAATTGCTGAGGCTGTCGTTGGCGCCGCCGCCAAATACACCGTACCCGAGCGAACCGCTGGGGTTCGTCGATACGCTTCGCACGGCGAGGCTGGGCACGAGCGGCCGGACTTTTTCTTGCTTCAATCGCTCCAAAGTCGCTTTTACAATTGCTTGATGGCCGGCGAGTTCGGGCCGGTTCGTCAATCCGATGGCGATCAGTTCATCGAGTTCCGCGGTGTCTTGAATCACGGTGATCGGCAAGTTCGCCGGTTCCAGCGGGTCGATGAGCGAACCGGGGGCCAACCGCAATAATCGAACCAGTTCCGCACTGGCGCTCCGCCAGCGTTCGCGCGTCGTGGCAACCGCTTGTTGCCGCCGTGCGAGTTCGACCATCGCCCGAGTGGCTTCCAATGGCGGGGCGATCCCCTCGGCCAACTTCGTCGCAATGCGATTCACTTCCCCGGCCTTCTCCGCGATGTATAAAGCCCCGGCGAGTTCCCCGCGGGCCTGCTGCAAAGCAAAGTACACCTCCGCAACGTGCAACACAGTATCGTTGTTGGCTGATTGCAAATACGCCCGGCGGGCCAGCAAATCCTGCTTGGCGGCCAGCGGCGTGTAGATCGCATCGGCGAACGAGAATACGACGTTCGGCCCCAAACCCGCGCTCAACGTGCTGCGGCTGCTCTGCAGAATATCCCCGGCGAAATTCTGCTGGCCGCCTTCGTGGCGGAAGTAATTGGCACCCAACGTGAGATTCGGCACCCAAAGCAACTTCGCACGGGCGTAGGTCGCCGCGGCGAGTTCGACCTGCCGCCCAGCAATCTGCACGTCGATCGGGTTGGCGTTCGCCAGCCGGAGTGCCGTGGCCAAGTTGATCGGCAGAATTTTTTCCCCGGCCTCCGGCGCTGGAGCCGTGGGAACGTCCGCTGCGCGGACTTGCAAACGCACAACGATGCATGCCACGCAAATGAACGGAATCAGGTATGACCAATTTCGTGCCATAGTGCGGAGCCAATAGCGTGGCTTGCCGACGAACACAAGAAAAAAACGCGATTGCAATACCAGTTTTGGTTCGCCGCGTAGAATGCGGCAACTCGAAACGGAGGGCGACGCGTGTCTCGATTCTGGCAGCACTTCCTGAGCAACGGCGAAACTTCATTCCCCGAACTTCCCAAAACCCCGCATCCCATGCCGGACGATTCCGAAGCGCTCGATGCGTTCTCTCGAACCGTTGTGAATGTCGCGGAGAAGTTGCGGCCAGCCGTGGTGAATCTGCGCGTCGGCCGTGCGGGTTCCGGATCCGGTTTCGTTTTCACGCCCGATGGCTTCCTGCTCACGAACCACCATGTGGTCGAAGATGCCACTCGCATTCGAGTGCGAATGCACGATGGAAGCGAACTCCCCGGCCACGTTGTTGGCTCCGACCCTTGGACCGATTTAGCAGTGGTGCAAATCGAAGGCGGTTCCTTCCCCTCGGCGACCCTCGGCGATTCCAACGCTTTACGCGTCGGCCAACTCGCCGTGGCCATCGGTAGCCCACTCGGTTTTGAATCGACCGTCACCGCCGGGGTGATCTCGGCACTCGGCCGCACCATGCGGAGCGCCGGTGGAAACATGGTCGATAACATTATTCAAACCGATGCCGCATTGAACCCCGGCAACAGCGGCGGGCCGCTCGTCGATTCGCGCGGCTTCGTGATCGGCATCAATACGGCGATGATCCAACCCGCGCAAGGGCTTTGTTTTGCCGTACCCAGCAATATGGCGAAGGTGGTGCTACCGCAATTGATGATGCACGGGCGAGTGCTCCGCGGTTACCTCGGTTTGCACGTGCGCCAAGTGCCCATCGCCCCCGATACGATCCGCAAATGGGAGTTGAAGCAACGCACCGGCTTGGAGATTCAATTGATGGAAGAAGACGGCCCCGCCGAGAATGCCGGGCTGTGGATCGAAGACATTCTGATCGGCTACGCCGGGGAAGCGGTTTCGACTGTGGAAGACTTGCATCGGCTACTGGCGACCCGTCCGATCCATTCTCCCCAGCATGCCGTGATTCTGCGCGAAGGCAAACGGTTGGAACGTACCGCGCGGCCCATGGAAATGCCGGGTAAAGTCTCCGTTTGAGATTCGATCCAAACCGATTCGCGGAGACGTCGCCGGGATGCTTGACCGGCCGGGTGCGCGAGAGGCTCAAATCTCCGGTGAAGTTTTGAATGTCTTCTCCCAAACCTTTCCCGGTTTCCAAGGTCAGCTGCACGATGAGATCTTTGGTAATCACGATCGCCGAAGTGGTGATGCCGTGGACGAGGAAATCGACCAAAGCGGTTCCTACCGGCAAGAGCTTTTGCAACTCGGATCGCTATGAGCGTCGCCGAGGAGTTTCCTTTCAATACTGAGGACGCGTTCCGCCACGCCGAGGGCTTCCGGAACCTTGTTCATCTTCAGCAGGGTATCCAGTTCCCGAACTAGCGCATCCCGTTCTTCGAGGGGATTGGGTGCAGCGAATGTCGCAGTGATCGAAATGAACGCGCCGAAAGAGATGAACAGGAACCGCATCGAACGTCCCTCGGGATTTCATTGAAGCATTATAAACAGATTGCCATCGCACGGCGTGCAGCAAGCCTCTATCGCCGACTACCTTGCCAGAATGCCTGCCACGAATTCCATTCCAAGTTACCATCGCCCACTGCCGCCTTGGCGAAGAATCCCTCAATGGCACGATCCCACACTTCGCGCTGCTCCGCATCCAGTAGAGTTGCGAACCCCTTCTCGGCGATGCGGCCGCGGATTTCTCCTTCGGAATGCCAGAATACGATCACCGCTTCCCCTTTTAGATTCGATACGCCGAATTCGATCCGCACCGATTGCACCCCCAAATGCACCATCGAATGGGTGGGAAACAGATTAGCCCAGCATTTCATGTGGAACAAGAAATCGACCAACTCCCGTTCGACGAACATTTGAATGGCGTGTTCCACCGAGTGCAGTTCGTGCAGCGGCTTCGGGGCGTAGGCGTTCGTGCCAACTTTCTCCGCGTGCCGGGTCGAGTTGCGAATCTTGCGGAAATCCTTGGGCACTGTGCCGGAGTGGAAGCCGGGCCGCAACAGCCCCCGCATCGTTTCGCCGTGGTGGCCGAGGATTACGGGCGCGAGGAACTTTCGCCGGTTCGCCTTGTAGAGCTTCCAGTTCTCTTTGAGTTCCCACACAAGGAACCCGAAAATGCCGGGGATGCCAGTGAACACGGTTCCAACGAGTTCGATGGAAAGGTTCGTCGCACCGGCGACCGCTGGAATCATTGGCAGGAGCAGTTTGTGCGAGACCGTGACCGTGGGGAAGTGCTTTATCGGGTTGATCTGCGGTTCGATGAGCAAGAAGATGGCGAACCGGAAAACGTATGCGATGGGGAACCAAACGATGCCGAGAATCACTTTCAGAACGAGGTTGGGCTTCGATTGCCCTTCGCGGTAGCGGAACCATTCGTCGATGGTGTAGAGTAGGTTTTGGAAATGCCCGAGCACTTCGCGGAAGAACCACGCGATGGTGCTGAGCAAGCCGGGGAGCAAGTTGTAGCGGAAGTTCCGCCAAGCATCGGAGGCGGCTTCTTCGGTGCCGTCGCGGAGAAGTTGGCCGAAGGGTGTCATGAGGAGTGCGGCGAGGCCGGCGAAGACTCCGAAGAAGTATCGCAACACGAGCGTACGACTGCCCCCGAACGCCGCGACAAACGCTGCGACCAGCAGGGCGATGGCGAGCGGCAACAGCAGCCGTTTCACCAAGAAACGCACGGCCGCGTTGCGACGCAAGGCCAGCACGGGGGCGGAGTGCCAAACCCGGCTCGGCAACGTGAATATCAGAAATCGCAGCCCGTTCCCGAGGTGTCCCAACCCTCGGAACACGGCATCCCGGAACGTTAGCGAATTTACCATCATCAGATAGACGACGGCGAGAACACCAATGGCCCAATACGAATTGTCGGTGATTTCGATCGCCTTGGCGTGGTGGGCTACCTTTTCTGCGATCCAATCCCATTCTCCCGCCTCATTGATTTCGATTTCGTAATTCACTTCCGGATCGTGGGCTTGAATCAACCGCGCGACCGCCCGGGCGATAGCTTTCCCCTCGTGTTCCAAATATTGGGTGAAAGCGACCGTCATGAACGCGGCGATGAAGGGAATCAACGCGAACTTTGTGAGCAACCGCCCCGCCGCAGTACCGAACGCCGCGGCGCTGCCGCGTTGAAACCAACGCAGGTAGATTTCCCCCCGATGGTAGATTCCATCGAGTTCGCGGGCCAGCAAGGCATCGGCCCGCAACAGAGCATCGCCTTGGACGAGTTCCACCGGCCCGGCCAAATCGGGGAGTTTGAACGCATTGCGGGCCAGCGCATCGCGGAGATCGCCCAAGCGGATGTGCCCGTGTTCGCAGATGCGATCCAACATCTCCGCGATGGCCTTCCTACGCCCCAATTGTTCGACCAACGAACCGGGCACCATGCCCGCTCGATCCAACGCGGAGTTCAATATTGGTTCGAGGGAACGGTGCAATCGCCCCTCCGCTTCATCGATTTCATGTTGCATCAACGCTTCGATGGGATTGCGATCTTCTTCGCGGAGGGCGGCTTGATTCAAGTGGGCGAACGCCCGGCGGAGTTGCACGAGCAAAACGGTTTGCCGTTGGAGCGTGAGCTTGCGGAGTATCGGCCGTTTGCCCAAACTGAAGCACCACGCGGCGGGATCGACGATATAGAGTTCTCCTCCCAGATCACGTGCCAGGCGTTGCAGATCGTAGAGGAACTTGGCCGCCGGGGGCCAACCCGAACCGATTGCCGCATTCAACACCGGTATCAGGGCTTTCAACCAAGCCGATTCGCGCTCGGCGTTCCACTCGAACACCTTGGCCAAGCTCGGCACAAGTTGCTGCTGAATCGCCGACTCCGCCGCTGGGCGGTGTTTGGTGGAACCGCTGGGCGTTGCGGCCACAGCTTCGGTGCAGGCAATCGCGGCCCGCACCGCGTTCCCGCGCCGCAGGGCTTTGTCGGCGAGCGCCGCGAGCTTCTTGGATCGTTCGGGCGAAGACGATGGAATCGGCTCGACCCACTCCGGATGCTCGGTCACCCGCAAATCGCGGCCGTGAGCGATAGGAGCCAGCCCGCCGAGTTCGCCAAGCAATTCTCGGGCGAGAACATCCGCATCCCGAACGGCGGGAAACAGGTGTTGAACGAACGATGGGGTGAACCGCCATGCGGCGAGGAAGTACACCGCGAAGGCCGCGAAGAACTCCGCCTCGGTCGGTGCCTCGCGGGGAACGCGATGGTCTCGCAGCAATATGAATGTCGCGTCGAGCCGAACTTCCGCATCCAATTGCCTCCAACGTTCGGCAAGAACGTTCGGTTCGCACTTCCCGAAAGCTTCGATCAACTGGGCCGAGTATCCGACGTGATGGTAGTATTCCGGAGACGGTTGGAATGTTCTCGGAATGGGGAAAAAGCACAGACGCGATTCGTCGCCGATCAAAACCTCCCGCGAGAAGATGCCGGACGCTTCTGCGGTTTCGCGGTCGCACCATACGGGCAAATCGGGTGAATCGGCGAGCCGTTCACCGCGATCATTCCGTTCCGCTCGGAATTTCCACAGGTGCAACTCTTTGACGAACCGCCAACCGGGCAATGCCGTGCGGAGGTTACGAGAGAGCGTTTCTAGATCGTTCATGGGCTTTCCGCGAAACACTCGGGCGGGCGTGAGGTAGAATGAGAAGGTATTCGTTCCCGATCATCCCGGCTATTGAGGCGAACCGTGAAAATTCTCGTGGCAGCATTCGCCATCGCACTCGCCGCTCCGGTCGCGCAGGCGGCGGAACCGGCGGCGGTTGAAGTGCCGTACCGGCTTACCGATACCAAACATGTGCTCGTGCGTGTGAAACTCAACGGCCAAGGGCCGTTCAATTTCATCCTCGATACCGGCGCCCCCGCCGTGTTCATCCCCAAGAAGATCGCCAAGAAAATCGGCCTCGAACTCGACGACAAAGGTTGGGGCCATTTCGATTCCTTCGAACTCGAAGGGGGATTGAAAGTACCCAAAGCCAGCACCCGCGTCGCCGATCTCTTTCAACTCGAAGGCATGAACGGCATGGGCCTCGCCGGGGTCGAACTCCACGGCGTGATCGGCTACAACATGCTCGCCCGCTTCCGCATCACCTACGATTTCACGCAAGATAAACTCGGATGGGTTCCATTGAAGTTCGAGCCGCCCGCCATCCAATCCGTCGGCAAAGGAGGTGAAGGGCAAGGGAGCCTCGACATGATGGGGAATATCGCGAAGATGCTGGCCGGGTTCATGGGGATCAAACCGAACTTCGAGATCTACTCCGCCGGGTTCTTGGGGGTGGAATTCGAGGAGAAGAAATCGGGCTTGTTCCTCGCGGCGGTGTTCAAAGATTCCCCGGCCGATAAAGCGGGGTTCAAAGTCGGCGATCAATTGGAAAACTTCCGCAACAGTTCCATCGACGACATGGGGGACTTCCGCCGGGCGATCACCAAAACCCGCCCCGGAGACGAAGTGAAAGCCGTGCTCCGCCGCGGCGACGAAACCAAAACCGTATCGTTCACCCTCGGCAAGGGCCTCTAACCTCCCGCTGTCAACTAGCAACTTATCTTACAACTACTTCTAAGAACTCACCTCATGCGATATCTTCTCCTCGCTCTTTCCTTCGCTTCACATGCTACGGCGCAAGAGCCGAAGAAGGTTCCGCCGCTCGAAGAAGCAAAGGCCATCGTCGTACCGTTCGAGCTTTTGTCTTCGGGCCACTTCGTGGTGAAGGTGAAACTCAACGGCGAAGGCCCGTTCCGCATGGTCTTCGATACGGGCGCTCCGCTGACGCTGATCGATACAAAAACCGCAAAAGCCGCCGGCCTCACCAAAAAAGGGGGCGGTGGCAACGGCGGCCTCCTCGGCATGTTCACCGGCGGGTTGAATCAAGTCGAGGTGCCGAAGTTGCAAGTCGGTGATGCCCTCGCCGAAAAGACACCGGCCGTCGTAATGGATCACCCGACGGTCAAAGCGATTTCGGATGCTTACGAAGAAGAATCGGGGCCGATCAACGGCATCGTCGGCTTCCCGTTCTTCGCCCGCTTCGCCACGACCATCGACTATCAGAAGAAACAAATGACGTTCAAACCGAACGGCTACAAACCGGGCGATTACCTGCAAGACATGATGAACAGCATGATGAGGGCCGAGGAACGCAATAAGCCGCGGATCGTTTCCCCGGGCACCGTGTGGGGCTTCACTGTGGAGAAGGAATCGAAGGATGAGGCCACCGGGATCGATGTGAAACAGGTGTTCGAGGATAGCCCCGCCGCAAAGGCGGGGTTGAAACTCGGCGACCGCATTCTCACGATCGACGGCCGATGGACGGATACGCTGGCCGATACGATCATCGCCGTGAGCCGCGCGAAGCCGGGGCAGACCGTACCGGTGACGTTGAAACGCGATGGCAAGGAAGTGAAGATCAAGATCACGCCGAAGGCGGGGTATTGAAATGGGTCGTGTCCCGGTCTCCCGCCGGGCCCGCCGGGGGAGAGGGGAGTGAAGTCGAACTACCCACGACCTTTGCACGTGTAGCTCTGCGATTCCGTCAGCACCATATCCATGAACACGTCGTGTTCGCTCACCGGAATGCTCGGGAATACTTGGCAATCGAAGGCCATGCCGACGAGCGGAGCATCCTTGCGGGCACCGGTGAGTAAACGATCGTAGTAGCCTTTGCCTTGGCCCATGCGGCCACCTTGCGGGTCGAAGGCGGTGCCGGGCACCATCACCAGATCGAGTTCCTCGGGCTGGATCCGCTTGCCGGGCGCGTTGCGAAGTTCTTCCTTCGGTTCGAGGATTCGGTAGGCCCCTTCGACCAATTCCTCCATGCTTTCGAGCAGGAACAATTCGAGTTGGTTCGTCTCGATGATGCAATACGGCACCACGATCTTTTGCGGAAGCTCCAACGCTTCGGGAAGCGTCTCGCGGGTTCGGACTTCACTACCGGCATCGACGTACCACATCACCAGCTTGGCCTTGCTGTACGCGGGCAGAGCGAGGAACTTCGCGCACATGCCTCGGCTCAGTTCGACCTTGTTTTTCTGGGCGATCCGGTTCTTGCGGGCAAGTTCGCGCATCTCGGGCTTGGTCATCGCTTTGGTCCTTGATGGATTTGTTAGCCCGACGCGCCAGCGGGGGCTTCGAGAACATGGAATATTCAACATTGAGCACCACAAACGTGTTGGAAGCCCTCGCTGGCGCGTTAGGCTAACACAATTCACACTGGTTTCGCCGGGCCGCCCATCAATCGTTTGCGGATCATCCGATCCGGCATGAATCGCGTCGACCGCATCAAACGGTACATGATCCAAGGGAAGTTATACACTTTCGTTCGCTTTTTGAGTGCGTTCGCGATTCTTTTCGCGGCTGCCTCGGCGTCCAACATGAAGGGCATCGGTTGCACGTTCTTCGCGGTCATTTCGGAACGCACGAATCCGGGGCAGATCGTTGTCACGGCCACGCCGCGCGGAGCCAGTTCGATCCGTAAGCCTTCGCAGTACAAGCTTACCGCCGCCTTGCTGGCACAGTAACCGGCGGAACCGGGCAAGCCCTTGTACGCCGCGAGGCTGCTCACCGCGGCGAGGTGCCCCGAACCCCGTGCCAACATCCCGGGAAGCACCGCCTCGAAAGCGTAGACGACGCCGAGGTAGTTCACCCGCATCATGAGTTCGACGCCGGGCACATTCAAAGGATCGGCACCGGAATACACGCCCACCCCGGCGTTGGCGATCAGCAGATCGACCGGCCCGAGCTTCGCTAGCAATTGTTGAATCGCGGCGTGGAGTTCTTCGCGGTTCGCCACATCGGCGAGGGCCGTTTCGATGGTGCCCCCATTGGAACGAATCTCCCCGGCCAGTTTCTCCAACAGTTCGGCCCGCCGGGCGATGGCCCCCACCTTCGCCCCTTGCCCAGCCAGTTCCTTCGCCAAAGCTTGGCCGATCCCACTGGAAGCTCCGGTGATCAGAATCGTTTTGCCGCGATAATTCATCCGGTGTTCCCCAATCGTTTCAAACGGGCTGCCGAGGAAGCTCGAACCGATTGCACGGTTCGAGCTTCCAAGCTCTCAGGGTTATTTTCTCACTCGCGCTTGGCAACCCCCCGGCCAGCGGTCAAACTGAATACGACGTTCCCGGAGTTTGCCATGCTGCGCCACGCCCTCGCATTCGTTCTCTCGGCCTTGCTCGGCCCGGCACTCTTCGCCCAACCGATTAAACCCGCAGCGCCGGAAAAGTACGACGTGCAATTCCGCTACCGCATCCACACCGACCGCGACGAACGAATTCGGCAGTTCAAAGCGATGACCGAATTCCTCCAGAAGCTCGACTTCGCGAAGAATGAAAAGCTCGACGACGATCTCGATATCTTCGATCCGACCGCCGAGTTGTTCACCGGCACGATCTCCGGGGCGAACGGGTTCAAGCTCCTCGGGCAGCCTAGCATTCGCACGGTGATTCTCACCCCCGCCGGCCAGAAGTGGCCCGAGGACGCGAAAGCTCCGGTTCAGGTGCGAATGTACTTGGCGAGCGAACACACCGGCTCGGTTCAACGCCTGTTTCACGAACAAACGGTCGAGCGATTGAATCTCCTCGGCTTCGTGGAAGCGTTGGGGTACGATCACGGCGGGAATACGATCGTACGGGGAACGATCCCCTCGGGCAAACTCCCGCGATTGTTGAAGGATCTCCGCACCTTGCCGGGCGGTTGGTTCGCCGCGGATACGCCCCGCGAGCAATTGCCGTTACCCTTGCGTGCATTGTTGCCGATCCGTTTGATCGAAGTGCTGCCCGATTTCCCCGCCGATCAGGCTCCCGCCCTCCCCGCCTATGTACCGAGCAAGCTCGATCCGGACGTTCGCGCGATTGCGGAGGACACGATGAAGCAGATGAACCCGTTGGTGGTGGAAGTAATCTTGGAGGAACGCCCGGATACCACCTCCCGCACCGCCCGCACCGCGTTGCAACGCCTCGCCGAGGGGGCACTCATTGAAGGGATCGTGGGCCTAGTGGCGACGGTGCGCGTGCAACGGGCTTCGGATTTGGAAGCGCTTGCGAGAAGCCCGATGGTTCGCAACATCCGCCTGCCCCGAGCGGGTGGGGAAACCGCGAGAACCTCCGATGCCACCGCGAAAGACTTTCTCACCACGTCGCATTTGAAGGATCTGCAAGCGAAGGGCTTTCGCGGAGCCGGAGCGAAGGCCATCATCATCGCTTCGGATTTCCCCGACTATGCGAACACGTTGCCGAAGAGCTTGAAATACCTCGATCTCACGGGCGAAGTGAATCCTGCGGTTTCCCCGCTACCGGTGTTGCGGGTCGGTTCCGGCACCGCCGCGGCGGTCGCGTTCCACGAAGCCGCGCCGCAGGCCGAGCTCACGTTGGTCCGTGTCGATCCCGCCGCGTTCCATCAACTGCTCACCGTCACGCGGGCGGTGCTGGGCGAAACCGGATTCTCCGAAGGGCAACTCGCCCGGTTGGAAGAAATGGGTGTGGAACAAGATCGCCTCGCGGCCCGCCGGCGATTGGCGATCGAAGAATACCGCCAAGCGTTCGCCGATTTGAGCGACGACGAAAAAGCCGCGATGCGCCGGATCGATGCGACCGCCGCATTTAAGGTTCTCCAAACCGATGAATTAAAGTTCAAAGGGATCGTCGATCGTTTCCTCGCCATCCGAAACGCTTTGGAAGCGTTGAAGGGAACGAACGTCGTCGTCAACACGCTGGCGTGGGAAAGCGGGCACCCGAACGATGGCTTGAGCGAATTGAGCCAATTGATCGAGCTGCGTTTCGCCCGCGGCTTCCGCACCAGTGCCATCCGCGCCGCGAAAGGCCCACCGCCACCGGTGTGGATCCAAGCCGCCAGCACGGCCCTCGGCCGTACGTGGGCCGGGCAGTTCCTCGATGCCGACGACAACGGCGTGATGGAATTCGCCGCGCCCGCGAAGCTCCCGGCTAAGCGTTGGACGAACGAATTGAACTTCCTTCAGTATGTTCCCGCGGACGGCACGCCGACGCCGGTGATCCCGGCGGCCACGAAAATTCTCGTGAGCATCCAATGGCGGGAGCCGCACCCGCCCGATGCGTTTTTGAAAACCGAACCCCTGTTGCCCATCAAGCTCAAGTTGCTGCGACAGGTCGATCCCGAGGGAAAGGTTCATTCGAGCGACGATTTCACCGAAGTGGTTCAGAGCGTGAACGCCCCGGCCCGATTGTTTTATTCCGAGGGTTCCGGGGCGTACGAAGCGACCTTCAGCGTCACGCTCCCCGCCGAGGGCGTGTACGCTCTTCGTATCGAAGGGCTGCCGGGCAAATTGAAATTCGGTTTGAGCGATGCGCACATCGGCTTGGAAACCCGCCCCCGCCTCAGCGTGGAAATGCTCGATCCCACCCAAGCGGCCAAGGGAAACGTCGGCTTCGAGGGTTACACAAACAACAATGCTGGTGTGGGAATCTCGGGGGATTCGCCCGCCGCGTTCGCCATGGGGGCCAAGGGGGAATCGCTCTCCGGCGCCGGGCCGAGTGTGCTGTTGAAGGTGAAGCCCGAACTCTTGACATCCCCCACGATCGCGGGTTTTCGCGGCAGTGCCTCGGCAGCGGGATACGCCGGTGGGATGGCGGCTTGTTTATTGGAACTGGGGGTGCGACCGCACGATTTGATCCGCACCGTCGGCCTCACGCCGGGCGACGAGTTGGTGCTATCGAAGTCCTGGATCGAAGCGCTTCCACCGCGAAAGAACGCCGTGAAAGAGCGGTA
>JBBQWA010000001.1:0-51831 GCA_038211045.1 Gemmatales bacterium | reverse complement strand
GCCAATCGGAATCGGGAATGACCACGGAACGGCCTTGTTGCTTCAGCATTTTGCCGAGCTTTTCCAACGCTTGGCCGGTTCGCGGGAAGTTGATCGTCCGAACAATGGAAACCGGAATGTCTCCGGCACGCTTCTCCACGTCGATCAACTCGTTTAGCAAACCGCGACCTTGGCCGCCTTTATTGCAGACCGCCACGAGGAGCTTGGCGATGCCATCATCGGGTTGTTGAAGCTCGAGTTCGAGATATCGGCCATCCGATTGCGGTGTGCCGAAGTGGTTACCTTCGGGGAGTTCCGGCGCGATGTTCCGCACCGCCGAGGCAATGGCCGCAGCATATTCATTTTCTTCGTCGAGTTCATCCGGGGAAAAGGTGAAGCCGTTGAAGAAGTCATTCCAAATGGGAGTGAGCGAATCGGCATTTATAATTGGTGGATTCTTCCCAACCCAGGGTTGGATCCAACAGCCTTCCGAAATACAGCGCTGATGGTGCCGCAAGAAATTCAACAATACTTCCCGGGGTGAAATCCCGGCGAGTTCCGCAATGTCTTTTTCGGAGAAAGGGTACAGCGTATCCTTGAAATTGCCTTCGACCCCCGCTTCGTCGTAAAGGTATTGCAAACGGTTAACTGCCATCGCCCGAATATCTGCCACCGAGCGACTCGCTCGCATGATGACGGGCGGTGGATCGTTCATCAAGCGTTGTTGCTTGGCGGTTCCAATCTCTTTTTCATTCAAGCGGAAGTAATCTTCTAGGCAGGCCATCACCACGACGACGTTCGAATTCTGATCGGCCAATGCGGTGATCGCATCCACAATCTTGCGGAATCGCTCCGTCGGCCGATCCTGTTTGCTCATGTCTTCGAGTTGATCGATGAGCAATACCAATGGCGATCCACTCGCGGCCCGCATGATTTCGGCGAGATGCCGTATCGTTCGATCGGGATCTGCATCGTCAGTTCTGGCCACCGCTTCGCCGATCCAATGCCGGTCGGTCGCCTTCATTTCCAAGCAACGCAGCCACATGAGAGCACGACTACGAACTTTGTTATCATTGCGTTCTAGGTGCATGAGAATCCGGAGCAAGTACAAGTCGCAGGTTCCAAATTCCGGCAACTCTTTCAGGCGATCAACATATTCATCGGCCAACTCGGAAACCTCCCCCGGGCCGTCGCGAAATTGTTCCCGATCTTTTTGGCTCAAACCCGGTACTTTCTCCAGCAACGATGACGATAATCGATTCAAACTCGTACGTGTACTTTCCGGTGTGTGGGGTTTCTCCAAATCGGAGATTAGATTGTTGAGCATGTACCGGGAATAACTGCCCGTTTCGGTCGTCATCTGCATGTAGCCACAATAGCCATTCCCTGAGGTGTGTGTCTGGTTGCGGAATGCCCGCATGAGGTGTGTCTTTCCACTTCCCGCATCCCCTAGCAGCACCAGCACGGATCCCGAAGGAGGAGCGTGCGTACGCCCCGCCCGTGCTAACACCTTTGCGAAAGCCTCGCGCGCCTTGGAGTGGATCGAATCGATGTCGAAGGGATCCGGCCGCCACATGGCGGTCGGCGTCGCCACACTGTGGAAAATCTCCGGGGAGTTCGGGGAGAGAAACGCTTTCAACCGTGCATCGACGATGTGATCCATTTTCGTTGAATCCTCCTCTTTCACGCTGGAAACCATGACTTACACTCCATCGGTGCGGAGAAATTGGAAGGTCGTTTGGTTCTGCAAAGTCTTGGATTCTTCGAGTAGTTTTTTGTCCATGTCTTGGACTTCCGTGGCTTGGCTCAATTCGAGCAGTTGCTGCCGGTTCGCTTCCACCAGTTGACGTTTGAATTCATCAATTGTCATTTTGGGAAACACTGCATCCCGTTGCGTGGCATGCCAAGCGGCCGCGATATACACCTTTCCCGGATAGGGCTTGGCGTCGTTTTCGATTGTCGCGGCAATTGCCAGAACCCGCTTGGCAAATGTCTCCAAGTCCAATTCCGCGATAAGCACCGGATTAGGGTTTGCAGGTTCGTCCAATGCACGGCGTACGAAGTCCAACACATAATCCGCTGTTGCGCCGTTAATGTCCAAGACTTTTTTCGCTGCCTTGGCGAGTGCGTCGAGTGCTTTCTTGGCCGGGGTTGCTTCGAACCATTGCTTGGGAACTGGCGGCGGCGGAGGCGCAATCTTGCCGTACTTGCCGCCCTTGTGTTCAAACAGTCTTTTCTTGTCAACCAAATCCTTCAACACACGTTCGAACTCGGCGGCGGCTTCCGGGCCAGCCTTAACAGTGGGTTTGCCCAACTTGGAAAGCGGAACGGGAGCATCGCCAAGTCCGTCAACCTTCACCCGAAGCTTCTCCCCGACCTTTTTCAACTTCGCTTCCTCGGCGAGGCGTTTCTTCTCCGCCTTCACTCCATCGGCGAGGCGTTTCTTTTCCTCAGCCTCCGCAAGCTTCTGTGCCTTCTCAGCCTCCTTCTTTGCCTTCGCCTCGGCTGCCTTGGCTACTTTGGCTTCGTCTGCGAGGCGTTTCTTCTCGATCGCATCCGCTTCCTTCTTCGCCTGGGCTTCGGCGATCTTGGCCGCCTTCTCGGCGGCTATTTCCTCGGCAGACTTGAATCTCGCGTGCCAGTATTCCGGCTTGCCGCCTTCCTTCTTCGGCGGATGTTGGAAAATACCCTCGGCCTCGAGTGCGACTTCAATTTCCGCATCGGTCACGCGGGCCTTGCCCGTCGTGGGCACGCCCGCGTTTTTCAAAGCGGTCTTCAACGCCTTGAAAGCCACCTTCTTGGGGGCCGCCGCGATGATCTCCTTGACATGCTCGTTCAACGTTTTCATCGGTGCCGGCGTTGCGGCCGGTTGTTCTTCCGGGGTTTCCACGGTATCCGTCATCGTTCGCTCCTTTGCAGGGCTTCCATAATCCGATCGCGTATCTCATCCCAATGGCGAGTCACATCCTCGGCCAGAAATCGTAATACGAGGAACCCCCGCTTCTGCAACACCCAATCTTTCTCGCGATCCCGGCGGTAGCCGTCGTCGTCGCGGAAGTGGTAGTAACCGTCCACTTCGATGGCGATTTTCGGATCCCGGCAAACCATGTCGATTTCCGCGCGGCGGGTTCGGAAGTGGAAATCCATCGTTGGGTTCAGCTCGAAGCGACCTGCGGTTTCGGCCAAATCTTGCAAACGATCGAACAAGTATTGCTCGGCAGCACTGCGGGCACGACTGTCGGATTCCGGTGTGGCGGGCGGGGTCGCCGTCTCGTGGTACAGGCGCAAGGTCTCGGCGATAGTCTCTGCATCCGCCGCCACTGCGGAAAGCCCGCGGGCCACGGCTTCCGGAACTCCCCCGGCCATTAAGGCCCGTTCCACTTCCGCATGCGGCATCAGCGGCAATCGGAATTCCCCTTCGAACAAAACCGCTTCGGCCCGCGAACTCCCCGCACTTCGCCGGAACTCCTGCCAGAGCAATTCCGATATTGCCAACGACACGGTGAGGTGCGGTTCTGCCAACGCGAACGAACCCCACCGCAGTATGTCTTCCCGTGAAGTGGGCACGGTGAACAGAGCCGGCCAAGCGAACCCCGGCAGCTTCAGTTGTACCAGCGGGCGAATATCTTCGGGGGGGCGTTCGCCCGGCTGCATGGACTTCCGCAGCAGGTCGTCGCCGGATTCGGGGGCGAGCGTTTGCCAGAAAGCGTTCCGATCCGCTTCCGTCTTGTTCGCCCAATCGCGTTGGAATTGCTCCGGATCGCGGCCGCCGCGATGGGCCAAGTAATCGAGAGCTGCCGTGAGGAATTGCTGTTCGTGTTGCGACAAGAACCCGTGCAATGGCAGCCACGGTTCCCCCGAAATTTCGCGTATTGGTCGATGGATGTGGAACCGCTTCGATGCGCGGCGGGCGAGGCCCACCGGGCCGACGAGAACATCCACCGTGGGTATCCCCGCCGATCGGCGAGAAGCCTGGCGTTGGAGAAACTGCTCCGTTGCCGGGGAATCTTCCATAACAGCTACCGTTTCGGCGGGGTGTCGATGTCCACCTTGTGTTTCTCGGCGAAAGCCTGGCGGACGTTCGAGCGTTCCCGCTCGATACTCGCCAAGAGCTTCTTGCGATTCTCTTCGTCTTGCACCACCGTTTGATCGATCTTGCCTTGAATCTCGTTGTAGTTCGAGTTGGTGTTAAACGGGTTCACCACCGGGAGGAAGATGCGGCCGTTGAAGTACATCTCTACGGTCGAATAGCGGTAGCTGTACGATTGCGTTGTCAGCGCGTCGGCGGCCACGGGCACACCTTTCAAGGAATCGGCGATGCTGTGGAGGCGCGCCCCCGTGCCCAAACCGTAGTTCGCCACCGCGGGATCGACGCCGAGGATCGAAAGGGTTTCGATCTTGGTCGCCGCGGTTTCGTACCAGAGCGAATACTTCTTGTAATCCTGGGCGGTCAGCACCTTGTCGGACTTCGCCTGCTTGGCGAGGTCGTCGACGATCTTGTTCACCGTGCGGTAGTACTTACCCGTGGTTTCGGGGGAAACCCCGGCGGGCGTCACGGTCAGGCTGTTCTCTTCGCTCACGTTTGAAAGCGGCGGCAGGAATAGGCCCATCACGCGGGCCAACTCGGGGTCGGTGATTTTGAAACTGATGTGGGCGATTCCCTCGGCCACGGCCACGCTGGCGGCGGGGAAATCTTCGAGGAAGGCGCCGTAGTGGTTGAGCCACTCGGCGACGAACGCCTTGAGGAAAGCGGGATCGGGCTTGGCCGTCCAAACCGATTCGAGGTAGAGATCGACCGTGAGGCCGGTGTCGCGCACCATGATCATCGCCCGCAGGCCGCGCATCTTGGCGAAGAACGCTTGAATGTCCTTCGCGGCCTCGGCGTTCTCCAGCACCTTGCTGGTGGCGATGGCCACGCCGACGTTCTGGGTGTCGAGCAAATCCGCGGTGGAAATTGCCAGCATGATGTGGTGGGATTTGGCGTGGCCGTTCACCGCAGCGTTTATGTAAGCGGGCTGCTTGCTGCCGCTGGCATCCTTCGCGTACCGAACCCAACGGGCGGCTTCCTGCTTGTTGCTTGCCTGGAGCACGCCGAGGATGTTCGGCTTCACGGCCACGGCGTACTTATCCGTGCCGATGAGCGCGGCCTTGGTATCCGATACGTCGATCACCTCCCCGTGGTACGCCTTGGCGAACTTCTCGATGTTCACCGCATTCTTCAACGGCGCGATCGACATCGGCCAGTTCTTGTTCGGCCGGCTCGGCACGAACTCTTTCGCCAGCATCATCCGTTCGACCGACGGGTTCACCGGCACGGCCCCGGCCAGGTATTCCGTGTGCTCGAGCTTCGTCCAACCTTCCTTCACGGCCCGCGGGCTGGCGAGAATCCCGGCCACATTCACCACCGCGATCGAGTTCACCTCGTTCGGGAACAGCGGCAGCAGTTGGCTCGGATCCTGAGCCGGAGCTTGGCGAACAACGGCAAACGCGATGGCGAGTGCGAGCACGGGAAGTTTCACGGGCGATCCTCGGGCGGTGCGATGGTGAGGTTAATGTTACTGTTAGCCCGACGCGGCAACGAGGGCTTCCAGAACGTCGACTTCAAATTCGACAAATTCTTCGCACTGGAAGCCCTCGCTGCCGCGTCGGGCGAACAATCGTCAGGTGTGAAATTCCACTGGGTATGTAGGGCGGGCCGCCGTTCGGCAAGCACGGTTACCCCTTCAATCCGAACAGCTTTTGAACGGCTTCGAGCATGCGGCGGGATTCCCCTTCGATCCCGGCATCGTTGAGCGCCGAGATCGGGCCGTGCAGCAACTTGTTCTGGAAGAGGCGGAACGCCGCTTCGATCGATTCCTTCTCCGCCGGGGTCAGCTTGCCGTTGAGCTTGCCCAACAGCGGTTCGAGTACCGCGGCGCGAACCTTGTCCACTTCCTGCCGGAGTTGTTGAATCATCGGGCCGCTCTTGCGGCGGTTCCATTCATCGGTGAATTTCTTCACCTCCGCATTCACGATCGCTTCGGCCGGTGCGAGGTACTTCTGCCGTTGGGCGATGGTTTGTTCTCGGATGCGCATCAGATCGTCGATGTTGAACAAACACACGCGGTCGCCGTCGTGGATGGCGGGATCGAAATCGCGTGGCACGGCGATATCGAGAACCACCAGCGTGCCCTTGTGCCGCTTCGGTTGCACTTTTTCTACGAAGCGCTTCCGCGGCATGATCGGTTCCGGCGCCCCCGTGGTGCTGAGTGCGATATCGGCTTTGGCGAGGGCGTCGTCGAGTTCCTGCCACGGCACGGGCATTCCCCCGCAAGCATCCGCCACTTCGATCGCCTTGGACAAGCTCCGATTGGTCACGAGAATCTGCCGGGGTTTGAGCGATTGCAAGTGTTTGAGCGTGAGCCGTGCCATTTTCCCCGCACCGATAATGAGCACGGTTTTATCGTGGAAGGTATCGAACACTTGTTTGACGTAATCGACGGCGACGCTGGAAACGGAAACGTGCCCGGAGGCGATGCCGGTTTCGGTACGGATGCGTTTGGCCACCCGCAGCGTGTGATGGAACAGCGTATTCAACAGCGGCCCGGTGGTACCCAGGCGGCGGGCCGCCTCGAACGCATCCTTCACTTGCCCGGCGATTTGGCCTTCCCCCACGATCAGCGAATCGAGGCTGCCGGTCACGCGGGCCAAATGCTTCACCCCGGCTTCTTTCGCGTGTTCGTACAACAGTGGCCGAATATCGGCCGCGGACAAGCCGTGGATTTCCCCGAGGAACTCGGCTGCCATCGCGGTATCGAAGGGGAAATCTTCGCCGCCGCCGGCCACGGTGAGTTCCACCCGGTTGCAAGTGCTGAGCAGCACGCATTCGCAGCCGTAGCGCGCGGAGAGTTCCAAAAGTGCCCGTTCCCGCTTGGCATCGTCGAAAGCCAGCTTTTCCCGCAATTCGACCGCCGCCGTGCGGAAATTACAACCGATCACGCGGAGGTTCACGGCGATTCCCCCCGGCGGGCGAAGGAATGATCCGCGATCAGAACCGCCACCACGAGCACCAGCGAGAAGATCGTGAGCATCGCCAAACGGCGGCCGGGCAAATGGACTGCGTACCGCATATACAGGAGCACGAGGAAGACGATCCAAATGCCCACCGTGCCGAGCACCTTCAACGAAAACCAATCGGGCGTGATCACATTCTCGGATTTCAACAACAGCACGCCGATGAGCAACCCCACCGAGAGCAGCGGAAACGCGGCGTTGATCGCCCGGCGGTTCATCGACTCCAACCGTTCGAGGCTCAGCATTTTCACGCCGCCCAGCGGGTTCAACTTCTTCCGCAACCGCCGGGCTTGAATCAGGTACATCACGCTGGCGATGGCCCCCACGCACACTCCCACCGATGCGAGCAAGATCAAGATTCCGTGCGCGGCACCCCAGAAGCGTTGGCCGGATTCCAAGGCGAAGCTTTGCGCATCGGCATCCGTGGATACGAGCACGAACGCTAAACCGACCAATGCGAGAACGAACGGCAGAACGAAGATCGCCCACGCCCGCTTGGCGTGGTGCAGCGAACCGTACAAGTAGAAGATCCCCAACACCCACGCCACGGCGAGGAGTGCCCCGTATGCGGTGGCCGGGGAGGGTTGGTGAACGGCGAGGAACCAAGAATGGGCGAACAACCCGGCCCCGCCGAGGATCAACCCGGTGGTGCGCAGGCCGGGTTTGGGCCATTTCAGCCGGGCGAGTTCCAAGAGTAAGGCCAGCAGGTAACTGAGGCCGAAGCAGGCGAGGGTGACGTTTTGCATGGGCGACAGAATTATATCGGCTCGGCGGAGGATTGCTTGCTCCTCCGGTTCTTCATTCTTCGGGTATGCTAAAGTTTTCTGGCACCCAACCCCCCACCCGCCGTTCTCGCTGCGCTCGACCGACGACCTCCCCCACAAGGGGGGAGGTGAAGAGTGTGGCAGTGTATTAATTAGTGCATCGTCATTGACCAATCAGACCCACCTCCCCCCTTGTGGGCCTTGTGGGGGAGGTCGGCCGAACGAAGTTCGGACGGGAGGGGGGGTGTCTTGCCCGAAAAGATTGTCGCACCCGGTTCATCGCAATCGATTCCCCTGCGAGCAACGTCTTTATCGAAGTGTTCGATTCCCGTAGGTTATTTTTACCTTCACGAATGAAACGAGGCCCTCCATGCGTTCCGCCTTCTCTCTGTTCGCCATCGCCATCGCCATTTCCCCGGCAATCGCCGACGAACCCAAAACCGGTTCGGTTTCACCGAAGGGCACCCCCTTGAAAGCCACTATCGAAGCGAAGGCCACCAAGTACGCACTCGACCTCGGCGGCATGAGTAGCGACGACTACGAAAAGATGCTTGCCGAGGCGGGCAAAGGTAAGATCCGCGCCCCGAAAGCTCCCGCCGTGGAATTGACGCTCGTGATTACCAACACCTGCGAGAATGCGATCCAAATCTGGAAAACCGGGGACCCCGTGACCCTCGAATTCCAACTCACCGGGCCGGGCGTGAAGCAGATCGAGCCGCCTTTGGCCATGACCATGGAATTCCGCATTCCGGTGGCGGTGGAAATCGCTGCGGGCAAGACCTTGGAGTTGCCCATCGCCAGCTTGAGCGGGGGCATGCGGGGCATCTCGAAATCCACCTACTGGACGAAGCCGGGGGAGTACGAACTCGCGGCGGTGCTGAAAACGGGTGTCTCCCCGGCTCCCGAAGGCTCGAAGAAGCAAGAGGGCTTCGGGATCGTCGCGATCACGAGCGCTCCGATCAAGCTCACGGTGGAAGCGAAGAAGTGAACCGATGGTGCGCGTTCGGACATCCTTGTCTCCAGCGGGTGATGGTCGGGGCCACAACACCGGCCTGCTCTTCGGCATGACGTTCCTCACCGTGTTGGGATACCGCCGATTCAAAAAGCGTGGATTGACGGAGGAACCCATTCCACTGCCCACTGCGTGAACGGGCTTGCCCGCGCCCGCAATTCCCATTCATTAGGCGAATGACTTCCAATTCACCATCACCGGCCCGGCGCGAGTGGGCCCCGCGCGTCTGGGAAGGCTGCGATTTCTTCACGTGGCTGCGGTTGCTGGCCCGCAATCGCTTCGCCGTCGAGCCGAAGTACCTGTACATCGCCGCCGTAGTGACGGTGGTATCTTTCATGCAAACGATTTTGCGATGGTTACAACTCGGCCTCCACGGCGAAGGTATTCGCCGAACGCCGTTGCCCGAGGCGCCGATCTTCGTGCTCGGGCACTGGCGCACCGGCACCACGCTGTTGCACGAGTTGTTGATCCTCGATTCGCGCCACGCCTACCCCACCACGCTGCAATGTTTCGAGCCGTGCCATTTTCTCTTGAGCGAAGGGGTGATCGAAAAGTACGGGAACTTTCTGCTGCCCGAGAAGCGGCCCATGGACAACATGGCCCAAGGCTGGCAGCGCCCCCACGAAGATGAATTCGCCCTCGCTTTGCTCGGGGCGCCGAGTACCTACACCGATTTCGCGTTCCCCAATCGGCCGTCGCTCGATCCCGGTTCGCTGAACCTCCAAGGCCTCGCGCCCCGCGAGCGGGATCGTTGGAAGCGGATTTTCTTCCGCTTCGTGCAGTCGCTTGGGTACGCCGATGCCCGGCGGTTGGTGATGAAGTCGCCGCCGCACACGGCCCGCGTGCCGGTGTTGTTGGAGTTGTTTCCGAATGCGAAGTTCGTGCATCTGGTGCGCGATCCGGTCACGCTCTTCGCCAGCACGCTGAACCTTTGGATGAGCTTGGGGAAGAAGCACGGCTTTCAAACGCCGGTGCAATCCGAGGCCCTCGAAGCCAAGGTGTTCCGCGAGTTCCGCACCATCCACGAGAGTTACGAAGCGGCGAAGGCGAGTATTCCCGCCGGGAATCTCATCGAGGTGCGGTACGAGGAATTCGTAACCGATCTGGTGGGGAACATGCAAAAGATTTACGAGGGTTTGAAGTTAGAAGGCTTCGAGGATGTGCGGCCGAAGCTGGAAGAATACGCGGCCCGGAACAAAAGCTACGAGACCAACAAATACCAGATTACGGGCGAACAGCGGGCCAAGATCGCCGCCCATTGGGGCGACATCATCGCTCAGCAAGGATATTGAGTTGCTACGAAGCCCTCTTTGCCGAAAACTCCATGCATGCCGAGGGGGTAAGTGAAAGGGGATCTTTCCCGTCACTCCTACTTCTGGTCGTGGTCGAGTGCCCAGTGTACGCTGGCCTGCTACATAGGATTGGCGAGGTCGCTTGGGTGCGGGACGGGCAGGTGGTCTGCACTTCGGGTCTAGGTCATCATCCCGAGTGCTTCGAGCCGTACACACGGAAGCTGCTAATGAGCGTATCAGAGCCCGAACCGCCTTTGGTCCACCGAAGTTGAATGAAAATAGCAGTCCTCCACCGTCGTCGTTCTAACGACGGATTGAGCCGATTGCATTCCACGTCTTCGGATTCAGCGTCGCGCAGCATCGGGATGGTTCACTTCCTTCCCTCCGGGTGCTGACACAACCCGGCTCGCCCGGTGGTTCGCTTCGCTCACACCCCCGCACGTTAGACATTCCCCAGCCTCGGCATGGTAATTCACGCGACTGGCAACGCCCCGGCGGGTTCGGTAGTTCCCGTTGCTTTATCCGAAAAGACTCGTTATGGGGCTTCCCACAGCCGAGGGGGAAACCCGCGAGGGCGAACCTTTGGCGAATGCCGTGAATGGCGCGGTTTGATGTTCGAACTGCCACGGCGGGGCACCCGAGCTTTCAGCGAGGCGGCGCCCGGCACGAATCTGGATTGTCGAATGGCGGTTTGGCGAGGTTGGGAATTCTCGCGGAAGAATCCCGGTTCTAAGGAACGGGCGATTCGGTATTCGAGCAACTTCCGAACGGAGCCGAGCAGGGAACTGTTGACACAGCCCAGCGCCAAGTTATACTTCGGTCGCGCCGACTTGCGCCGATTGCCCAAACCGCGATCGTTCGCCAGTTAGCCGGTGCGGATTCGACACCCGATATCGCCCTCCCTGTTCAGATTGCCCAAGGTTAAGTACTCTGGGTAGAATAGGTCGGTGCGGTCAACCGTGCCAAGGATGGTCCCTACCCCACACGCCCGGCGATGGACGCCGACGCGGAAAGGGTTTCCTTCATGCGAGCCGGTTAATTCCCGGTGGCAAGGATGAACGTATGAAGACGGTGTTCACGACGGGCGAAGCCGCGAAGATCTGCAAAGTGAGCCAGCAGACCATTATTCGCTGTTTCGACAACGGCCAGCTCAAAGGTTTCCGCGTCCCCGGCTCCAAGTTCCGACGCATCCCCCGCGAACTGCTCTACAAGTTCATGCGGGACAACAACATCCCCACCGATGCCCTCGAATCCGGCAAGCGCAAAGTCTTGCTCGTGGACGACGACATCGACTTGGTCGAATCGACCGCCAAGCTCCTCGAAGTCGATGGCCGCTTCGAAGTCCGCATCGCGGCCAACGGCTTCGACGCCGGTATGATGGTGAAAGAGTACCGCCCGGACATCATGCTGTTGGACGTCATGCTGCCCGATATTAACGGTAAGGAAGTCTGTATGCGGGTGCGGAGCGATCCGAGCTTGGAAGAAGTTCGGATCATCTGCATCAGCGGGATGGTGGAAGACGACAAGATACAAGAGTTGAAGCTGGCCGGAGCCGACGATTTCGAACGCAAGCCGTTCGACATCGAAATGCTCATGGACAAGATGTGCCGACTCTTGGATATGGAATTGGCGGCGGTGGCCTGATCCGCCGTGCCGATTTGCGATCCTGCTGAACCGCGATGCGCAATTTTGCATCGCGGTTCAACCTTCGCAATGACAATAAAGGGGCAAGCGGTGAATTCCGGTGTTCGCGGTTCCACGCCGGTACTCGCCAAACCTTGGCTGCGGCCCTCGGTGGCGGCTCTGCTCGCCCTCACCGATTCCACTCCCGATCTCGGAACGGTTCTCGCCGATCCTGGACTCGTACTCCACATCCTCCGCTTTTCGCGGCCGACACCCCGGCCCGATTCCTTCGCGTTGGATGCTCCCACATTCGCTCAGCCGTGGCTCTTTGAAACGGCGGCCCGACTCTGGGAACTCGATTCTACCGAACTTCCCCAACAACCCACAGCTCACCGTTTGGGGCTTCACGCCTCCCGCATTGCCCATCGTATCGCCCAACATTCGGATCTTTGTTCCGCCGATGCCGCTTCCGCCGCCGCGCTGTTGGCGCCCCTCCCTTGGTACATTGGGGAAGATTCCCCGGCACTCACCCGGCGATTGCTGCAACGTTGGCGAATGCCCGAATGGCTCATCGCCACGATCGGCTATCCGGAACTCGGCATCGACGATGCTGTGAGGCTGGGTGCACCCGTCGGATTGATCCGCGTGGTGCGTGCGGCGATTCAACTGGCCGAAGCCCACGGCGAACCGATCGGCCTCGCTTCGCCCTTCGAAGGCGAAGTCTCGGAGTGGGCCGCATTCGCGGAGGAACCGGTTCCCGATATCGCAGCATTCTCGAACATCGATGCGATGCTGTTGCCCCGATTATTGCGGATGACGGCGAAGGCCCTATCTAAGAGCGGTGCGGAACGATTACTCGCGGCGGAAGACCGCATCGACGAACTGGTTCAAACCTTGGCTAATTCCCGATCCGATTTCGAACTCGCCCTGCGCGATGCGAAGTTGGCGAGCTTGGCCGAGTTCGCCGCCGGGGCGAGCCACGAGATCAACAACCCGTTGGCCGTGATCGCGGGGAATGTTCAACTTTTGAAGAATCTCGATCCCGATCCGGAATACCAGACCCAACTCGCCACGATCCTCCGCCAGACCAAGCGCATCCACGAGATTCTCCACGGCACCCGGCAGTTCGCCCGGCCCACACCGCCGCACCGTGAATTGCTCCGGGCCGATTCTTTGCTAGATGCGGTTCGCAAAGAGTTGGAACCCGAGGCGGAAGCCCGCGGCGCAACCTTGGAGATTGCGGGTGCCTCCGGCACCATCCTCGGGGATGCCCAACAATTACGGATCGCACTCGGCCACGTGGTTCGCAATGCGTTGGAAGCCGCCGGGCCGGGCGGTTGGGTTCACCTCGCCGGGCGGGATGCCGGGGATGCCGTCGAGTTCGCGATTACCGACAGCGGCCCCGGCCCCGCCCCGGAAGCGCTGCCGCACTTGTTTGATCCATTCTTCTCGGGTCGCGAAGCGGGCCGCGGTCGCGGCCTCGGTTTGCCGATCGCGTGGCGCACCCTGCGTGCCCACGGCGGCGATGTGCGATTCGCCCCCACTTCCAAGCACCCTTCCCGGTTCACCGTTTCACTTCCCGCCGCCCCACAGGGGCTGAAGCTCCATCCCGCTGAGCGCAAGAGCGCGTGACAGATAATGATCGACAGTAAGGGTGGGTGTTTTTGCCAAAAGCGGCAGCGTCAGCCCATTGCTGTGCGGTAAAACGTAGGCTAGGCTGTCTTCAATCCGCAGAGGACTTGTAGGCAGACTGCTTTACAGACGAATTGCAGGTTGGGCAGAAAATCAATACATAGTGGGAAAATGACATGGATAACGGCGCCATTATGATCTTCAAAGTGGGCAAGGAGCTTGGAGACGAAATTGTCATACTCTTACATAAAGGCACCTATCTCGGAAATGTCGAGCACAGTGCAAACCAGCTTGAAAATGGAATGGAGCATCCGGCCCTAGATGGTGAATTCCGAGTTGATGAAAATGATGGGACGTTAATCCCATACCGAATTCCGGATCTCGACGGAACACCGAACACATTGGTATTGGGCGACAACATATTCGACTTGGCAAATGGGCGATGTTTTGTTTTCACTCCAGACTATCAAGCTAAGCAACTTCCAGTCCGTTCCGAGGAAGAGGCGTTGAAGCTGCTTACGACGTGATCCTCTAAAGGCGTTCAACATGCTCCGCATCGTCACGGATACTTTGCTTTCAGCGGCGGATGCCGTGTGGCCCCGGCGATGTTTGCATTGCGATCGACCCACCGATTCCAGCGTATGCCTGTGCGAATCCTGCACGGAAGCTCTCACGACCGACCGACATTCGTGCTGCCCGCGCTGCAGTACCACCATCGGCCCGCACGCCGATGCGAGTGGCGGTTGCCTGCGCTGCCACGCTCAAAAGTTCCATTTCGCATCCGCGCAGCGCTTGGGCGTGTACGATGGCGAACTCCGGGATGTGATTCTGCAAATGAAACAGCGTGCTGGGGAAACTCTTGCCGAGGTGGTCGGGTGGGTTTGGGCTTCGGCCCGCCGAGAAACCCTGATGAAATCCCAGCCGCAAGAGGTGGTACCGATCCCTTTGCATTGGAAAAAGCGATTCGCCCGGGGGTTCAATCAAGCCGAATCCATTGCCCGCGGCGTGGCCAAAGGGTTGGGAATCCCATTGCGCAAAGGTGTGATTCGCCGCGTGAAATCCACACTGCAACAGTCGGGGATCTCGCCCACCGAGCGCCGTGAGAATCTGAAAGATGCGTTCCGCCCCGCAAATGGCCGACGATTGAACGGATTGCGGATTCTGCTAATCGACGACGTTCTTACGACTGGCGCGACTGCGGACGCGGCAAGTGTGGCAATTCTTGCCGGGGGTGCGGCGCAAGTCGATGTGGCGGTACTCGCTCACCGATAAGCAATCTATGGATGCTCCATTGGGTTACGGTGAATGCGATCGGGGAAACATTGTGGGTTCCACCGAACGCGATGGGATGCCCTCCGAGTGAGTTTGAACAACTTCGACAAATTGCTGATGTTGAAACACTCGGGGGCCTGCTAGAGTGAATTGGTACGGATGATGCGTGTCGATTCTGGGGAGCGACCGCTCAACCGGGCAAAATACAACGGGAGAATGACCATGAGACGTGCAATTTTTGGGGTGGCGTTACTCGTGGCGGCCGTCGGCCAAGCTGCGGCACAAGCGCCGAAATACTTCACGGAAACAACCAAAGACTTCGGCACCAGCCCCATCGGCCCGGTGCTCACCCACTACTTCGCCATCAAAAACACGAGTGGCAACACCGTGACGATGGGCACGCCGCGCATCGGCTGCGGTTGCGTTTCCGCAACGCTGATGAAAGCCACGCTTGCCCCCGGCGAAACGACCTACCTCATCGCGTACATGGACACCAAAAAGATTCCGAACCAACAACGCGGCGTGACGAAAACCGTTACCGTGAGTGTGCCGTTCCTTTCGCCTTTCGCCGAAGAAGTGGTTACCCGCGTCACCACAGTTGCCCGCGAAGATCTCTTCTTCTCCCCAGAGTCCCTCCGCTTCGGCACGGTCGGCACGGGGGCGAGTGGCAAAGCTTCGATGAAAGTCACGCTGTTCGGTCAACCCTCTTGGCAAGTCACCCAAGCCCTCAGCACCGGCAAGTTCGTCGGCGTCGAATTCAAAGAATTCGCCCGCAAGGGGAACGAAGTGGTGTACGAAGTGACGGCCACATTGAAGCCCGATTGCCCCCTCGGCAATTGGATGTCCGATGTGATCCTCACCACCAACGCTTCGGGCATCGACAAGCTCCGGATTCCCGTGAGCGTGTTGGTGAACTCGCCGATCGCCGCCGAGCCGGTGGAACTCAAGTTCGGCGACGTGGTCATGGATCAAGAAGCCGCACCCCGGCAAATCCTGCTGCAAAGTCAAACCCCTTTCAAAGTGCTCGAAGTGAAGGGAACGGATGAGAAAATCACAGTGAAGTCCGTCACCGAAGGTTCCCGCGCTACGCATATCCTCAACGTGAACGTGAAGCTCGGCGAACTCGGTATGCTCACCCGCAAGCTCGAAATCATGACCGACAGCAAAGAAATGCCCACCGTGATCGTCCCGGTTACCGCCACCGCCAAGAAATAATCCGAGAGTTGCTCGTATCCCCAGAAAGCCTGCCCGAACATTCGGGTGGGCTTTTCTATTTCTTCGCATGTTCCTTGAAGAACTTGACGATCAACTCCGGGGCCTCCTTGGAGAAGGTGTGCGTGCCGGTAGGCGAGACCAATGCGACGAACGGCGTGCCGGTTTTCGAGGCGTACTGCGTGCCGACGAGGTCGCCGGACTTCGCCCATTCCTTGCCCTCGGTTTCGCAGCCATTCACTTTCTTCACGGCTTCCATCGTCGGCTTCTGCATGACTGCGAACACCACGAGCGGATCCTTCTCGCCGCCGAGGTGCATGGCCGAAAGCGGCTTCAAATCCTTGGCGTATCCCGCCGCGGCCGCCGAGGGGGCCATCGCCGCGAAGACTTCGTGGCGCTGCGCCCAAAGCAAGTAGGTGAAGCCGCCGCCGTTGGAGTGACCGGTGGAGTAGATTCGTTTGTCGTCGATCTTGTGATCCTTCTTCAACCCCGCGAGCATGGTGTCGAAGAATTTTAGATCGCGATCCTCTTGGCTTCCTTTGTTCGATTGCCAGCCCGGTTTCTTGCCTTCGGGATCGGTGAGCTTGCCGGGAGTGTTCAACCCTTGAGGGTAAACTACGACCGCCTCGGGCCAGATCGTGTGAATGCCGAAGCTTCGCGAAGCGTTCATGGCGGTGCCACCGTGGCCGTGGAAAACGAACACGAGAGGAGCTGTGTTCGAATATTGCAACGGGGCGTGAACGAGTGCTTTGCGTTCGACGCCATCGACCTTCCAGGTTTTCTCGGCCAGCGGCTCCGCCGAGCGGGCCGAAGCGTGGGCGAAAAGCCCGAAACACAAAGCGAGTGCGAAGGGAATGCGGGGCATAGTGCGGAAACTCCGAGCGGTATGGAATGGTATTGGAACACGTTCGCCGAGGTTTTCTTACGCGGGAATTCGCCTTGCCAAGCCGGAAAGCGCGTGTAGACTTCTCAATCTCGATACTCTTTCTCGGCGAGCCATGGCCCAACGTTACGAACTCCGGCAAACCCTCGCGGCGAATTTCGCCGTGGTCGCTGCCGCTCGTGCCGCCGCAGGAATTGCGGCCGTTGCCATTCCATAGCTTCCGGGTTCCGAGTGTTGATAATTGCACACGGCCCCGGAGCTTCTCCGGGGCTTTTTTCGTTTCCACCCACGCCGAGATTGCCATGACCGCGCCGCTCTCGCTCTCCTCGCAAGCCAACCGAACCTCCGCTTCGCCGATCTCGTATTTCATCCAGAAGGCGATCAGCACGCCGGGGTTGATTTCCTTGGCCGCCGGGTTGGTCGATGAATCGTGCTTCCCGTCGAACGATATTTCGGCGGCGGTTCAAGCGATGATGGCCGATCCCACGGCTTCCAAGGCGGCGCTGCAATACGGCAGCACGCAGGGGTACCCGAAGCTGCGTTCGCAGGTGCTGGAGATGGTGTTGATGGGGGACAACACCCCGCCCGCCGCAGCGGGTGGGCTTTCGCCGGATGATGTAATCCTCACCACCGGTTCGCAACAACTCCTCTACCTCCTCGGCGAAGCGCTCTTCGACGTCGGCGACATCGTGATCTGCGAAGCCCCTTCGTACTTCGTCTACCACGGCGTGCTGCAAAGCCAAGGGGTGAAAGTGTACAGCGTGCCCATGGACGACGGCGGAATGCGGATGGACGAACTCGAAGCCTTGCTTCACCGGCTGGAAGCGGCCGGTGAGCTGCCTAGGGTGAAGCTCATCTACACCGTCGATTACTTCCAGAACCCGACCGGGTTGACGCTCGCGGCGGATCGCCGGCCGAAACTCGTGGAAATCGCCAAGGAATTCGGCCGGTCGCACCGCATTCTGATTCTCGAAGACGCCGCGTACCGCGAACTGCGCTACGAAGGAATCGATCTGCCCAGCGTCAAATCGTTCGACCCGTCGAACGAGTACGTGATCTACACGAGTACGTTCAGCAAGCCGTGCGCACCGGGGTTGAAGACGGGCTTCGCCATCGTTCCGCGCGAACTCGTAGCGCCGATCTGCCATTTGAAAGGGAACCACGATTTCGGATCCTCGAACCTCGCCCAGCACATTCTTTCACGCCTGATTGAGAACGGGGCGTACGCCCGGCACGTGCTGTCGCTGCGCGAAGTGTACCGCAAGAAGGCACAAGCGATGCTGCGCAGCCTCGAACAAGAATTCGCCGATTGGCCCGAAGTGCGCTGGACGCACCCGCGTGGCGGCCTCTACGTGTGGCTCAGCTTTCCGGCCGACTTCGACGCCGGAGATCATGGCCCGCTGGTCGAACGCGCCCTCGCGGAAGGGGTTTTGTACGTCCCCGGTCAGTTCGGCCACGTTCCGGACGAATTCGGAAACATCCCGAAGAACGAAGTGCGTTTGAGCTTCGGCGTGAGTTCCCCCGAGCAAATTGCGGAGGGCATCCGCCGATTGCGAAAAGCCTGCCGAGGGTTGGAGAAGCAACGCGGGAAAGGGCTTTAATTGTTCGTTTCGGGGTTGTCGAGGATCGCTTTCAACCGTCCGGCCAGCGGTTCTGGAAGGCGAGGCAACCAGTCGTAGTCGATCAACTGCTGACCTATCAAATCCCGAATATGCGTCTTATCTTTGTCGCGGTACGAGAGCAATTTCATCACGAGCAATTCTTTTAATTCGAGGACTTTGTAGTCGGCGGGATCGTCCACCGTCTTCATTGCCGGGTTCGGGAATGGGTACTCGGTTTTCACCTTTTCCCCGGTAAACAGCAGATGTATCGATTCGCTCGGCTTACCATCCTCGCCGTCGCGGAACATCGTCACGTCCATCACTTCGGCGCGCACGAAGCCGACCGCTTCCAGGGCAACGGTAATCGCTAGCAAATCCTCGCGCCTCACCAGCAGATCGACATCACGGGTATTCCGCACCGCCCCTTCATCGACCGTTGCCACCCACGACGCGACCGCATGCCCACCGACCACGGCATAGGGTATCCGGGCCCGGTTCAATGCCGAGGTGCTACGTAATAAGCGTTCGTAGACTTTCAGCACGGCCCGCTCCATGCGTTCGAGGATCGAATACGGCATTCCGGCGACGGTGGTCATGAACTTACAATATCACGAAGTAGACAATTGCGAACATCAACCCGCCCGCTGCGATGGTAACACCCGTGTAGGCCAACCCGCGACCCTTGAGGTTCGGATAAGTTCTCGTCTTCCAGATCGTTCGCTCCCAACAGGCGAACACCAGCAGCGACGTAACGCTCCACGCCATGATTGGTAGTATGAAAAACAATCCGGCGCCCGGACTCTTGTTGACGTGAATTTCCCACAGTGCGAAAGCGAGCAAGTTCATCCACGGCCAATTCAACACTACGGCGGCGATGGCCCACCATGAATAGCCGTAGATGTTCTTCACCATCGCATGATTCTCTGTGGAGATACCACCCCGAATCGGATGCTCGGGCGAAGCTGAATCGAGGCAATTACGGCCGGTTCATTCACTCGTCCGCGATCACTTCTCGCCCGGCGCGAGTGGCCATGGCACGCCAAGTTTCCAAGCTCACGGAATCCCGGATCGAACGGACGGAACCATCGCCGAAGAGCACGTTCACGCCGCCGGAATGCAAACTGCGGGCCGCTTTGAAACCGATGGCCGTGAACGTTTGTGGCTTGGCCGCCACGAGGTTCGTGACACAATCGAATTGCGGATCGTTCGGCTTCAAGTAATGGTTGTACGAACCGCTCCGAATTTCCCCGGTGGCCCAAAGGAACCCCCGGCGTTTGTCGCCGTTCCAACGGGTGGCCGCTTTGCAATTCGCGTCGGTCAATGGCACGCCGATGTTCAATGTCGCATATACTTTTGAAGCAGCGGCCGGCATCGCGCCCAAGGCCCCTTCGGTGCCTTCGCCGAGTGTCGATTCGCCCATCGCGGCGGTGTTCGAGAGGCCGTCGGAAACTTCGCCGAGCTTCACGGCGTCGCGGGCGCGGAAGAGGCCATCGGCACCCCAAGGGGAACCGAACGGCGGCGCCCCATTGGTCGTACCGCTACCGACGCACACCGCGTAATTCGTCGGCCCCAGCGGATCGACTCCGTAGCCCCCGCCGAGGGGTAATCCATTATCCGCAGGGCATAGGAAGATCTTCACCAGTTGGCCGACTGCGAAACGGTTCTCTTGGAAGATCAGGAAGCTCGCCGGGTCGTAAAGCGGCACATTCAGATTCATTGCGTTGTACACGTTGGTCTGTTCGAGGAAGGGCGTGAGTTGGGCGAGCGCACTCCAAGTGTGGTAGTAGGGAAAGCCGGTGTCGTAAGGGGGTGGCGGATTCGCCGGGAACGCCGTGGGCAGTCGTCCAATGGCCAACTCGTGGTTGTGCATGGCGAGGCCGAGTTGCTTGAAATTGTTCTGACATTGCAACCGAGAAGCCGCGGAGCGCACTTTCTGAACGGCGGGGAGCAATAAGCCGATGAGAAGGGCGATGATGGCGATGACCACCAAAAGTTCGATTAGGGTGAAAGCGCGGCGCCCGGCCGAGGTATGAGCCGATTGGGTGTTCCCGCCGCTTGACGAACTGCACAAAGCCCCTAATTCTTGCAGTGTGCCAAGCACGACGATGGATCGCCCGGACCCACCTTCCAGTGTTTTATTTCCTATTTGAGGCCACCTGACCATGATCCGCTCCCATCGATTCGTTCGAGCCATTATCTTGTCATTTGCCCTTACGTTGGTTCATTCTACGGCGACACCGGCTCAGGAACTCGTTTACGCGATCACTTCCTCGGTGTTCCCGCCGCAGTTTGCCTCGCCGAGTGCGATTACTTCGTTCACGGTACCGATCGCTTTGGAAAACCCCACGGTTACCCCCGTGGCCACGCTCGCGGTGACGGCGGCCTCCGGGATGATACTCGGGCCGGATGGCTTCCTTTACGTTTCCAGCCGGAATACGAACGAAATTTTGCGGGTCAATACGACCAGCGGAGCCACGACGGCCTACGCCAACTTGACGCCGGGGACAACAGGCGGGCCGACCGTGGCACCGGCCGGCTTGGCATTCGTGGGCAACACCTTGTACGTCAGTCGCTTCGTCGGGTTGCAAGCCGCACCCGATAGCGGGGCATTAGATCGTTACACGTTCACTTCCACCGGGAACGTACCGGGATCGCCGGTATACGCTTCTACCGTAGTATCGAATCAGACTCAACCGGCTGGGATCACCGTTGCCCCCGTGGGTTCCCCGTTCGCCGGATCGCTGTTCATCAGCAGCGTCGGCTTCAGCAACTTCGGTAATGGAAGTGGCGGCACGCCGGGGCAAGTGACGCGCTACGATCCTTCCACGGGAATTTCGAGCGTGTTCATCGCCAACGCCACTACGCCGGAAGGGAACGCGGCCGGAACAAATCTTTTTTCGGCCTCTGCGGCGAAGTTTGGCCCGGACGGCTTCCTCTATGTGGTGGATACCATCGGCAACACGGTGCGGAAGTACGATTCCGTCACCGGGGCCTTCTTGAGCAACTTCATCACCGCCCAACTGGACTTCCCTTCGGACATCGTCTTCGACAGCACCGGCAAGGCGTGGGTGGCGAACTTGGGCAACGAACAGGTCGGGCGAGCCGGCTCGATCAATCGCTACGACCTGAATGGGGCTTACATTGATACCGTGGCGAACAGTGGCTATTACGCCCAACTCGCAATCCAACCGATTCCAGAACCGGCATCCATTCTCGGGATATGCGCTTTGGCTGGTGTCGCGTTGCGATTGCGGAAACGCCGCTCAAAGTAAGTCGATTCAAGAATGTGCGAATTCTCATTTGATTCCAAAGCCCCGGCGCTCCATGATGGGAGTTCCCCGGGTGCGGCCCGGCGTTCTTTCTCCGAGGAGTTTCCCATGCGTACCTTGCTCGCGGCCATTGCGGCCCTCGCCCTCGGAGGCAGCGGCTTCGCCGCCGACTTCGCCAAAGGCACCCCCGAAGTCAAATCGATCACCGCACTCGCCTTCGGCCCCAACGGCGTTCTCTTCCTCGCCGATCCCACCACTGCCACCATCGTCGCCGTGGATACCGGCGATACCGCCCCCGGCGGTAAAGACAACATCGCCATCGAGAAGATCGATGAAAAGATCGCCAACATGATGGGCACCACCGCCGCCAACGTACAAATCAAAGACGTTCGCGCGAACCCCGCCTCCGGCAACGTTTACCTCGCGGTCACCCGCCAAGGGGCCGGTGGCGGTTCGATGATCGTGAAACTGACCCGCGATGGCAAAATGGCCGAGTTCCCGCTGAAGGACGTTTCCTTCGCCGTGGCCCAACTCAACGGCGCGAACGATAAAACCAAGCAAACTTCGATCACCAGTATCGGCTACGTCGAAGGCAAGGTCGTGGTCGCGGGCCTCTCGAACGAAGAGTTCTCTAGCACCCTCCGCGTGATTCCGTACCCGTTCAAGGACGTGGACAAAGGGAGCAGCATCGAAATCTTTCACGGCGCCCACGGCAAGCTCGAAACCAAGTCTCCCATTCAAACCTTCACCCCGTTGAAGATCGGCGCCGCCGATTACCTGCTGGCCGCGTACACCTGCACCCCGCTCGTTCGCGTACCCGTGAGCGAGTTGAAGCCCGGTACCAAAGTGAAGGGCACCACCATCGCCGAACTCGGCAACCGCAACAAGCCCCTCGACATGATCGTGTACAACAAGGACAACAAGGAATGGTTGTTGATCGCCAACAGCGCCCGCGGCGTGATGAAGATGCCGACGGAGGGGATGGCCTCCGCCGCCGGGATCGAGAAGCCCGTGAAAAGCGGAACCGAAGGCACGAAATACGAGACAATCAAGGAACTCGTCGGCGTGATGCACCTCGATCGGCTCGACGCCGAGCGAGCGCTGATCCTCGTTCAGGCGGAAGATAAGAGCTATTCGCTCAAGTCGATCCCGTTGCCGTAATGTGTTGTTTAGCCGCGACGCGAGTTTTCGAGCGGAGCGCTCTGCTCGAAGACTTAAGGTGTGCGACATGGTTTGCAATTAATTTCTCCGTCCCTTTTATCCGCCCTTGCTGATTGCGGAGGTAGCCGAGGGCGTCCGCCAACTTGCCGATCACGCTCAGGCCCTTGCCGCCGACGAAGGTGAACAATCCGGGATTCACAGCGGCAACGCCTCCCTTGGCCGGTATCGTTCCCCAGAGTCACTCCGAGATCGCTTCCCCGCCGTTGCGGGTGCACATAGCCCGGAACATGTCCGGCGATGTGTTCGCGGTGATCAGCCGGCTCGACCCGTCCATGTTCAGGAACTGCGTCCCCGCCGTGTGCGGCCCGATGAATCCCCCCGGGCTGCCCCTCAGGCTCGGCACGCTGGTCCGGACGTGAACCAGAACCGCAGTGATCGCCGGTCGGAAGTTGAAGCTCGGCAGGGCCGGGTTGTACTGCGGGGACTCGGGCGCGTATACCAGTTCCTGCCCGGGTACCACTCCGACCCAACTGCTCCGGGTGTGCCGGCTCATCCGCTCGCCGATCCCGATTGTCTGGCTCGTCCCATCCGTGATATCGGTCAGTCGAACCTTGCTGTTCCGGTGGAACACGCCGGTGAACGGCTGCTGCTCGTACATGAGGGTACCCAGGTTCCCGGCGTAGCTGCACACCGAGGCCTGGGTCATCACAGTCGGGGTGTTACCGGCCGCTGGCGGGTTGCCCGAGTCGGTGATGTCGATCAAACGTGGGGCTATATCACCGGGGTCTACGTACACCTTTACGATCGTCTCCCGAGCGGCTTGGTTCGCCGGGTGGTTGATCGGCAGGTCGAAACGGATCTGCCGATGCAGATTGTCTTGTTCGATAAACGGAAGGATGTGGGCGAACAGGCTCCAGCCGGGGCCGGTTTCGGGAAGCGGGTCGTTTGAACTGCCCGACCAAGTGCCGGTCGGATTCGACGTGAACCCGGATGGGAGAGTTTGGTACGCGTCGTGGTAAGCGTGCAAGGCGAGGCCCATCTGCTTCAGGTTGTTCAAGCTCTGCGCCCGGGCGGCGGCGGCCCGAACCTTCTGGACGGCGGGCAGCAGCAGGCCGATGAGGACCGCGATGATCGCAATCACCACCAGCAGCTCGATGAGGGTAAAGGCGGGGCGGACGGTAAACGGGCGACGATGCATGGGGCAGCACTCCTTGAATAAAGTGAGCCGCATTGCTGGCAATAGGGAGGCGGTCCACTACTCGGCTGGCAAAGCAGGCTGATCGGGTTTGATTCTGAGACTCAATCTCAGCAATGGAAAGAGTAGTGAAACTGTGCGACATCGACAAGGGACTGCCCAAATCGAGGCTCTGGCCCGAACTCGTGATCCGGGAATGCGCAAGCGTTCATCCCAGGGCAGCGGCGGCCCGACTCGCGGCAATCGCGGATGTTTCGTTGTTGACCACTACAGAACAAGTGGACGAGTTGGCCATTGTGCTAACCGCCGGTGTTCCGTTTCCGTCGAACGCAGAGGTAGACGCCGTTCAAATCGCTCACGTCGCGGTTCATGCTGTAGAATACTTACTAACTTGGAACTGTGCCCACCTCGCCAATCCCAACATGCGAAAGCGAGTCGAGGCGCCATGTGCCGCTACCTTCGGGAGAAGGAAAAAGAAATTGGCCGGGTCGATCTCCGGCCATTCGGCCGACCTTAAACGAGTGCCGAGAGCGTGCCGGAAACACCCTCGCCCGAAACTAGCGCGGTTCCGCCGCCCACTCCACTGTGGCCTGACCCATAGTTCTTACCCCACACCCGCCCCATATGAACCTCCCCAAAATCCTGCCCGTCCGCCAGACTGCCCCGCAACCCGCCGTGGAAGACGTGTATGGCGAAGCCCGGCGCGTGTGGAAAGAATCGCCCGTCGCGGCCCGCATCCTCCCCGGCATGAAGATCGCTGTGGGCTGCGGCAGCCGCGGCATCAAGAACCACGGCATCTTGGCGAAGGCGACCGTCGATGCCATGAAGGCTTTCGGCGCCGAGCCGTTCGTCGTCGCAGCCATGGGTTCCCACGGCGGTGCCACCAACGACGGCCAACGCAGCCTCCTTTCACATTACAACATCGATGAAGCCAGCCTCGGCGTGCCGGTGAAGTGCGAGATGGAACCGAAGCAAATCGGCACCAATTCCTGGGGCGAACCGGTCTGGTGGGATCAACACGCCTTCGGCGCCGATGGCGTGGTCACCGTCAGCCGGGTGAAGCCGCACACCGATTTCCGCGGCGACTACGAAAGCGGCATCGTGAAGATGCTTGTGATCGGGTTGGGCAAACGCCACGGGGCCGATCAGCACCACCGCTTCGGCGTGCGCGGCCTCCGCGAGATGATGCCCGAGACGGTGAAAGTAATCCTGAAGGAGACGAAGTTCCTCGGAGCGCTTGCCATACTTGAGAATGCCAAGGAGCAAACCGCCCGCCTCGAAATCGTGCCCAACGAGCGCGTCCTCGATCATGAGCCGAAGTTGCTGAAAGAAGCCTTCCAACTCATGGGCCGCATCCCGTTCGACCAACTCGACGTGTTGATCGTCGGCGAAAGCGGCAAGAACTACTCCGGCGCCGGTATGGATCCCAACGTGGTCGGCCGGCTGCTCATCGAAGCCCACCCGCACATGGAAACCAACAAACCCAGCATCACCCGCATGGCGTGTTTGGACATCTCCCCCGATTCGGACGGCAACGGCACCGGCATCGGCATCGCCGACCTCACCACCGCCAAAGCGTTGAAATCGATCTGGAGCCGTCCTTTTGAAATGAACAACCTCACCGCACGCTTCCTCTGGCGAAGCAAACTCCCCATCGCCTTCGGCACCGACCGCGAATGTATCGAAGCCTCCGTGGATACTTGCTGGCAGCCCGACTTCGACAAAGTGCGATTGGCCATCATTCCCAACACGCTGGAAGTCGAACACCTCTGGATCACCGCGCCGCTGTTGGACGATTGCAAGACCATTCCCGGTACGGAAGTGCAAGGCGAAGCCGCCGAATGGCCGTTCAACGAGTACGGCACGTTGAATCTCGAACAGTTGTTTCCGCATTCCGTCCGTGCCCATCGGGCCAAGAAACACCGCACGGCCCACTGATTCTTCTACGGGCTTACGCCTACCGCTCGGGTGGAACCATCTATTCGCGGGAACGAACGCAAAGACAAGGCTTCGATAATGCCCAAGGCTGGATTCGAACCAGCGACCCCGAGTTTAGGAAACCCGTGCTCTATCCCCTGAGCTACGAGGGCGATCACCAACGTTGGAATTGTATCGCGCGGGGTGCGGGAGCGAAGGCCGGTCACCTCTTCTTGTGCCCGAAGAGGTTGCGCTCTTTGATGAGTTCCACGATCGCCGGCGGCACCATCTCCTCCCAACTCGTATCGCCGGACGCGATCTTCTTGAGCACATCGCGGCTATCGATCCGGGCGCACGTCGGATCGTGGTTTTCGAGCGAAACCAACTGGTTCGTTTGATTCACATAATCGTACAACGGCTTTGCGATCGGCGGGAGTTCCATCGATTCCACCGTCGTCAGATTGCCCGTGACTCTATCGCAGTACGGGTAGATGAACAGTGTCATGTCGCCTTTGAACAAGCGACCGATCGATTCCAGCAGGCCCCCTTCCAATGTGGCGTAGTATTCCGGGTTGAAGATTTCCGGGATGGTTACGGCGCCCATGGCCAAGCCCAACGGCTTCGGCGTCATGTTCCGGAGGAAACTCGCCAAGCGGTAAAACTCGAAGTAATCGGATACCAGCACCGTCAATCCGGCCGCGGAGAGAACATCCGCGCGGCTGAGGAAGTCGCGGATGTTGGGGCTGGCGTTCCCGTCGTTCAAATTGCGCATGGTGAGTTCGGCCACGCACACGATCCGTTCGCGATCCTCGGCGGGCAAGCGCGCGGCGAAGGATTCCTTGGCCGCGCGGAGGATATCGAGGTTCACCTTGGTGACTGGGCGGAAGCTGCCGCGTTCGACGAGCACGGGGCGTTTGTAGAAGACATCGCTGGGCAAAAGGACTTTGCCATCCGGGCCGAACATCGCCGCTTTGCTGAGGCCGCGCTGCACGAGGTTCAAACTCATGATGCGGTTATCGATGGCGCGGTAGCCGATGCCGCTGAACTCGATCATGTCCACTTCGACGCGGGCCGGGCCGAGGTTATCGTGCAGCGATTGGATCAACTGATCGGCTTCGTGGTGCAAGGTGAACGCGCCGAACATCAGGTTGACGCCGAGGATGCCGATGGCTTCTTGCTGGAGAATGTTCGTGTTATCGAGCAAGCGGAAATGGATGATGATCTGGCTGTCTTCGTCGCGCGGGTACACTTGGTAGCGCACGCCCATCCAGCCGTGGCATTCGTTGGTGCCTTGGTAGTTGCGGGCGCTGACGGTATCGGCGAACGCGTAGAACGCGGTGCTATCGCCGCGGCCATCGGAGAGCCGTTCGAGATTGAGCGAGTGCTCGTGTTGGAGCATCGCTTCGAGGCGTTCCCGGCTGACGTAGCGGGTGGCTTCGCCATAGATGGCGTCGCTCACGGTCATGTCGTACGCGGACATACTCTTGGCCACGGTGCCGGCCGCCCCGCCGACCCGGAAGAACCAACGGGCCACTTCTTGGCCGGCGCCGATCTCGGCGAGCGTACCGTACCGCCGGGCATCCATGTTGATGCGCAACGCCTTATTGTGCGTATCCACTTTCAAGGCGTTGTCGGCGCTATTCGGCAGCATGGCAATTCTCCGGAATGGTGAACCGCTAGTGTATTTGAAAGGCCGCCGATGGAACGGGGGAAGGAAATCCGTTTGATCCGTTTGGGGGGAGCGCGATCAGCGGATTCGCATCACTCCCGGACGGCCTTGGCGAACAGTTCGCGGAGTTTCCGGGTGGTCGGGCCTTGTGTGCCGTCGCCGATGGTGCGATCGTCCACCTTCGTCACGGCGATGATCTCCGCCCCGGAGCCGGTGAGGAACATTTCGTCCGCGCTGTAAATGTCGTAACGGGTGAGGTTCACTTCTTGCACGGGCACGCCGGACTTCGCGGCGAGTTCCATCACGAAGTTCCGCGTGACTCCTTCGAGGATACCGGCGTCGGTGGGCGGGGTTTTCAGGGTGCCGCGCTTCACGATGAAGAGATTATCGGCGGTGCATTCGGCCACGTTCCCCACGTGGTTCAGCATGATCGCTTCGAGGCAACCGGCGCGGATCGCTTCGATCTTGGCGAGAATGTTGTTCAAATAGTTGAGCGATTTCACCCGCGGGCTCAGCGCGTTGGGGTGGTTGCGGATGGTGCTGGCCGTAATGATCTCCAAGCCGCTCTCGTAGAGTTCCTTGGGGTAGAGGCTGATTTCGTCCACGATGATGATGATCTGGGGTTCGCACTTGCGCGGATCCAAGCCCAAGGAACCGGCGCCGCGGCTCACCACGAGGCGGATGTAGCCTTCCACCTTCGCGTTGTGGGCCACCGCCGCTTCCACGGCCTTCATCAACGCTTCCGGGGTCATCGGAATGTGGAGCGCAATAGCCTTGGCGGAATCGTAGAGGCGTTCGATGTGTTCGCGGTGTTTGAATACCTTTCCGGCATAGATGCGGATGCCCTCGAACACGCCGTCGCCGTAGAGAAAGCCGTGATCGTAAACCGAAACCTTGGCTTCGTATTTGTCGAAGTATTGGCCGTTGATCCAAACTTGGGTCGCCATCGCTTCGCCACCCCGTTGTAGAAAGGGAACCCCGTTGTTGTATGGCGCAGCGCGGCGGAGAAGGCAGGGCAGAATCGCAGCGGAGGGCGCACGCCCGCCGCTCGGGGAAAACATTGGCATTCGATTCCTGACCGACAGCAACACATACCTCCGCGTCCTTCTGGCGTGCATCCGTTCGGCGCGATACACTTTCTCACATCGACCCATTCGCTCGGGGTTTCCCTATGTCCGTCGTACTGCGTTGCCCGTCGTGCCAGGCCAAGCTCCGCCTCGATGCCTCACCACCCGTCGGCACGATGATCGATTGCCCGAAGTGCGGAACCGAGTTCCCGGTGCGGAACAGCACGTCGGAAGAACCGAAGGTCAAACCGCCGGACGAATCGAAGCCGATCAAGAAGGGGAAGAAGGGCAAGGTCGTGGAAACGCAAGCCCGCGAATTCATGAACGAATTCGCCCTCTTGGGCATCGTCGGCGGAGCCATGTTGGCGCTCATCTTCGCCCTCGGCGGGATCTGGTTCATCTTGAACCGGGCGGCCCGGGTCGAAGATTTGATCGCCGTGGTGCCCGAGAGTTATCCCGTCATCCGCGGGGTGAACCTCGAACAGATGCGGAAGATGCCCGGCTACAAAGGGGAAGTGGCCACCGTGTACACCCAAGAAATGCAAGACGGCTTCGCCGTGATCGCCAAGGGTTTGGGCGTGAACGTGGAAAAGCTGGGTTACCTCATCATCGCCCGCTCCGGGGGCGTTCGCGGATCCGGGGTGGAACTCTACCTCTTCCGGATCAAGGATCGTTACGATCGGAACAAGGTGGGTGGGATCGAGAACATCCGCACCGCGAAAGATCCGGGGGGCCGCACTTTCTACGCCTTCGATGCGGGCAACGAACTCCCGTTCCTCCGAGGCACCGTGGTCGATTGCCCCACGAGCAATCTGATCGTGGTCACCCGGAACGATCTCAACGGCGTGGCCGCGGCCGAGGCCGCGAATCTCGCGGTGAACAAACCCGCCGAGGCCATGAACAAGAAAATCGGCGACGTCGGCAAGCTCGCCCTCAAGTCGCACTTCTGGACGATCATTCGATCCGTCGGCTCTGAGAAGACATTCTTCACCGCGTTGGGCGACGTGACGGCGCAAGACAAAGAAATGACGAAGTTGGCCAACCTCACGAAAGCCGCGCCCACCCTCGCCCTTTGGTCTACGTTCGGGAGCAACGGCTTGCGCTGCGGAGCCGGGATCGAATGCGCCACGTCCAACGAAGCCAAGGAGCTGCTGAAGGCCATGCAGGAAGGCCCGCTCGGCAAAGGGGACGAATCCAATGCCCCCAATTACATGCGGACGAATCTTTCCATCGTCGGCATGAAGAAGACGTGGGGCGAGTTCTTGCAATCGGTAAGTTACAACCAACAGGGCAAGGCCGCCTACATCCGCGTGAAGTTCGATACCGAAGAGAACCGGCGGATCATGTTCGATTACTTCACGGCCCCTTACGGAGAGCAGAGGCCCGCAGCTACCCCGTGAGGCGAACGGCGGAATTCGTTTACCCCTCTCCCCGCCCGCTACTACTGGGTACCTTAGCCAAGCGCGCTCGGCGACTTCGCCACCGTGATCGGGATGAACTTCGAGAGCGGCGTGCGGCTCACCTCCGCGAACGAATCCTTCGATACCAAACCGTTCGTTTCCGGGAAGTACGCGGCCGAGCAGCCGATGGGGATGTCGTACGCCACGACGCGGAAACCGGGGGCCGAACGCGCCAACCCGTCTTCCTTCGTGTGGCTCGTCAGCGTGACCGTATCGCCTTCCTTCAATCCGCGTTCCGCGATGTCTTGCGCATGGAGGAAGATCACCATGCGGGTACCGTGGATGCCGCGGTAACGGTCGTTCAGGTCGTACACCGTGGTGTTGAACTGATCGTGGCTGCGGATCGTCATCAATCGCAATTGCCCGGGTGGGAGGGTGAGATCCGCGATCGCGTGGGGGGTGAAATTCGCCTTAGCGTTGGGCGTTGCCCATCGGCGATCGCGGGCCGAGTTGCCGAGGTAGAAGCCGCCCGGAACGTTCAGGCGTTCTTCGTAATTCTCAAACAACGCGGGTAGCGTCTCCGCGATCTTGGCCCGGATGATGCGGTAATCGTTCTGAAACTCCCCCCACTCGATTTCCCCCTCTCCCCGCATTTCGCTCCGCTCACCGCCACCCTCTCCTTCGAGGAGAGAGGGTGAGAATACCGCCTCGGCGATGCCGCAAACGATGGCGACTTCGGATTTCAAATGTTCCGAAGCGGGTGGGTTCTTCCCCTGCGAGGCATGAACCATGCTCATCGAATCTTCGACGGTTACCTTCTGCGGGCCGGTCGCTTGCACATCGATTTCGCTTCGGCCGAGGCACGGCAGAATGAGGGCCTGCTTTCCCATCACGAGGTGGCTGCGATTCAATTTGGTGCTGATGTGAACCGTGAGTTCGCAGCGTTCCAAGGCTTTTTCTGTGAATTCGGTATCGGGCGTGGCCGCGGCGAAGTTCCCCCCCAAGCCGAGGAACACCTTGCCGGGGCCTTCGGCCATCGCGTTGATCGCCCCCACAACATCGTGCCCGTGGTGCTGCGGCGGTTCAAACCCGAACACCCGGTGCAGCGATTCGTTGAACGCCGCGCTCGGGCGTTCGACGATTCCCATGGTGCGATCCCCCTGCACATTCGAGTGCCCGCGCACCGGGCAAGCGCCCGCACCCGCACGGCCGATGTTGCCGCAGAGGAGCAACAGATTCACCACCATTTGAATGGTGGCCACCGCGTGTTTGTGTTGCGTGAGGCCCATCGCCCAGCAGATGATCGTGCTCTTCGCCTTTGCGTACACTTCCGCGGCTTCGACCAACTGCGTTCGGCTCAAACCCGATTGCACTTCAATGGTGGCCCAATCCGCGGCTTTCATGGATTGTTCAAACGCATCGAACCCGGCAGTTTCCGAGGCGATGAAAGCCCGATCCAAACAATCGCCACGTTCTTCCAACAGATACTTGCACATCCCGGTGAGGGCCGCGAGGTCGCCGCCGATTTGCACTTGGTAGTAGTGGGTGCTGATCGGCGTGCCGCGCTGCAGCAGGGTACTCAGGGGGTGCTTCGGGTGGGTGAAGCTCACCAAGCCCGGTTCGCGCAGCGGGTTGAACGTGACGATCTTCGCTCCGCGCTTGGAAGCATTCTCGAGTTCGGTGAGCATGCGCGGGTGGTTGGTGCCGGGGTTCTGTCCGATCACGAAGATGGCCTCCGCGTGCTCGAAATCCTCGAGCGTGACGGTGCCTTTGCCCACGCCGAGTGTGGGCAGCATGGCGGCGCCACTGCTCTCGTGGCACATGTTCGAACAATCGGGCAAGTTGTTCGTGCCGAAGCGGCGGGCGAAGAGTTGGTAGAGGAACGCCGCTTCGTTGCCGGTTCGCCCGGAGGTGTAGAAGATCGCGTCGCCCGGGGATTTCAACGATTTCAAATGCGTTCCGATGAGGGCGAACGCCTCTTCCCATGCGATGGCTTCGTAACGGTCGCTCGCTCGGTTGTACTTCATCGGGTGCGTGAGCCGCCCTTGATTTTCCAGCCAGTGACCGGTCTGTTGCCGCAACCAGCCGACGGAATGCGCGGCGAAGAACTCGGGCGTCACCCGTTTGGCGGTCGTCTCGAAGGCCACGGCTTTCACGCCGTTCTCGCAGTATTCGCCTAGCTTGGATGCCTCTTTCGGATCGGGCCAGGCGCAGCCGGGGCAATCGAAACCATCGGGTTGATTCACCCGGAAGAGCGATCGCACGTTGCGGAGAACGCCGCGATTCTGCACGATGTGTTTGAAGCTCGACCAGAGGGCGCCCATGCCCGCCGCGGGTTCCGGGTGCGGGGCCGGGGGAAGAGTTTCGTTCATGGTTCCGTTCGCCTTCAGTACAGTTCGACCTTGAGTCCATATCGATCACGAATTCAATCTTCGATCACCCGGCGCCACCGTGCGGGTACCGTCGAGAAAGCCGAGGAATACGTTTTTTCCAGCGGCACCATCACGCAGCCGTCGGGCCGGAGGAAGATCGGCATATCGGGCAGCGGTTCCCCCAAGCCGATCGGTTCCACATACCCGCGAACACCGCCATCAAGGCACTCGTAACTCACCGCCACACGATCCTTCCCCTCCGGCAACGGCTCGGCCTCTTCCTCTTCCAGTTCCATCCAAATCGCGGCTTGAATACCCATCGGAACTCGCGGCGTGGGTGGAAACAGATCGACGATCATTAGATGGATGCCGCGGATCAACAGCTCGCACGCTTTCGTCACGAAATCGGCAACCGCCCGGTTCCCCGATTTGTTCCCCGGCGAAACCAACTCGATCGACGCCACGATGCGGTCGTCGCTGACGTGTCGTATTGCGATCACGTTCTTCTTTCGGCGGTAGTACTCGGCGTCCGAAAACACAACGTTGGCCAATTTGGGCGCCGGGGCGAGCAATGCGGTACCGCCGGAACCTTCAAAAGGAGTTGATCCATCGCCGCCGGTGTGCAGCGTGAGAACATCCGGGCCGAAACGGCCCCGGTCATCTTTCACTAAGCTTTGTTCGATCAACGCGTAATGATCCGGCGGCAATGCGGCATTCAACGCATCGCCGATGGTGATACACCAGCGTTGATGGAAATCGTGGAAGATCCCCGCATCGACTTTTTTCCAGTTGTGGATCGGCATCGGCAGTTCCCCGTGGGTGCACCGCAATTATATCACGCCCGCCCGTTCGCTTGACGCCCACCCTTCAACCGATAGCCTGACGGCACCCCTCGGTTCTTTTCCCCCGGTGCCGGAATCTCCCATGCACCGTTCATTCGAGCCACAAGAAAGCCCTTTCCGCACGCGGTCGAACCTCGGCCTCTATTCTTTCACCGGGCTACTGCTGTTCCTGCTCGTCGCCGACCTTTGGCCGTTGTTCGCACGTTGGCTCACTGATCAGGGCGCCCCGACTCCGACTTGGGAGAAGCGCGATCTCCTCGGCATGCGCTACGCGCTCCTCGCCGCCGTGCTCGGCGGTGCCCGCGCCCTCTACGGATCGCTCGAACACCTGTCCGAAGGAAAACTCGGGGCCGATTTGGCCATCGCCGTCGCTTGCATCGCCGCGATTCTCCTCGGCGAGCCACTCGTGGCGGCCGAAGTGGTGGTGATCGGCCTTGTGGGCGAATGCTTGGAAGCCTTCACCTTCGACCGCACGCAACGCTCGCTCGTCAATCTGAACACGCTCTTCCCCCAGCGCTGTTGGGTACTCCGCGACGGGCAAGAAATTCGAACCCTAACCGAAGATGTGCGGATCGGCGACCTCGTACGCATCAAGCCCGGCGGAAAGATTCCCATCGATGGCATCGTGATCGAAGGCACGGCCGCCGTGGATACAAGTTCGCTCACGGGCGAAAGCCAACCCGTGGAGAAATCCCCCGGCGATGCCGTGCTCGCGGGCAGCCTCATCCCGCACGGTTCGCTGACGGTGGAAGCCCGGCAAGTCCAGCGGAGTACCGTGGCCGGGCAGATGATCGAACTCACGGCGAAAGCGATCCGAGAGAAGTCCGTTGGCGAACGGCAAGCGGATCGCCTTGCACGGTATTTCCTACCATTGGTGCTGCTGCTCGCTCTCTTCACCTTTTTAATGAACATCGGCTTTCAACAATGGGGAGCCACCCCGGATGCGAAGAAGTTGGGCTTCGCCGCGATGGCCCGCGTGGCGATGTACCCCACGTTGGCGGTGCTGGTCGTCGCTTGCCCTTGCCCGTTGGTGTTGGCCACGCCCGCAGCGGTGATCGCCGCGTTGGGGCGATTGGCGGGTACCGGCATCCTCATCAAAAGCGGTGCATCGCTCGAACGATTGTCTCAGGTATCCGCATTCGCCTTCGATAAAACCGGCACCCTCACCGAAGGGAAAATCGAACTCGGCGAGATGCGAACCGCTGCGGGAACATCTGCGGAGGAACTGCTGCGCATCGCGGCTGCGGCGGAAGCCAAAAGCGAACACCCCCTCGCCTCGGCGATTCTGCACGGAGCGAAGCAACGCGGTGTGAACTTGCCGGAAGCCACAGAATTTCAGGCATTCCCCGGCCGCGGCCTCGCGGCGACCATCGAAGGTTCGCCCGTGCTCATCGGCAACCGCACGCTGATGATCGAACGCGGCATTCCCATCTCCACGGATGTCGATGGCTGGATCGCCGAGTTCGATGCGCTCGGGCAAACGGCACTCCTCGTAGCGAAGAATCGAACCATCGTCGGAGCCATCGGTACGCGGGATCGCGTCCGCCCCGAGGCGGCGGGAGTCCTTTCGGAATTGCGATCGTTGGGCATCACCCCGATCTTGTTGCTCAGTGGCGATCGTGCGAGCGTGGTGAATGCCATTGCGGCGAACCTCCCGGAAATGGAGTTGCACGCTGGGTTGCTCCCCGCCGAGAAAGCCGCGAAGCTGAACGACCTCAACGCCGCATTCGTGGGCGACGGTGCGAACGATGCTCCGGCACTCGCCTCGGCGCGAGTGGGAATCGCCATCGGCACGGGAACCGATATCGCCGCCGAAGCGGGCGACATCGTAATGATGGGCGAACCGCTGCGACCGCTGCCGCTGTTGGTGCGATTGAGCCGGGAAACCACCAAGGTGATCCGCCAGAACATCGTTTGGTTCGGCTTCGGCGTCAATCTGATCGGCGTGCTACTCACCGGATTCCTCTGGCCGCTTTTTGCCGGTAGCCCGGGTTGGTTCGAGAAAGCCCCGCTCGCCGGTGCGATCTACCACCAGATCGGTTCCCTCGCGGTGCTGTTGAATTCGATGCGTTTGCTGGGCTTCGAGCGCAGCTCTCCGCACACCGATGGCTTGAAACGGCGCTACCGCGATTTCGATCGTTGGATGAACACCGTCCACCTCGACGATTGGCTTCACACGGCGGGCCACCATTGGCAACGCGTGCTCGGAGCGGGAGCGTTGGCGGGGGTACTCCTTTGGTTGGCTTCGGGCTTCGCACAAATCGAAGTGGCCGAAGTGGGAATCGTACAACGCTTCGGCGACGTTCGCAACGAACTCGCACCGGGGTTGCACTACCGCTGGCCGTGGCCCGTGGAAAGCATCCTCCGTGTGAAACCCGCCGAGATTCGCACGGTCGAACTCGGCTTCCGCGTGCTTCCCGAAGAGAAGTGGAACGAACTCCGCGTTGCGAAAATCGAACAAGAGAAGTTGAAACTGCCCGGCCAAAAATCGGGCGAAGCGGGCGCGACGTGGGGCAGCGCCCATTCCGAAGGGAGCACCCGGCTCACCGATGAGAGCTTGATGCTCACCGGCGATGGCGACTTGCTCGAAGTTCTGGCCACCGTGCGATTCACAGTGCGCGATCCGCGGCGGTTTCTTTTGGGAAACAAAGATACGGATGCGACAATCCGCAGTGCCGCGGAATCGGTGTTGCGCGAACTCGTGGCCGCACGGCCATTCCAAACGCTGTTGGCGGCGGGCCGCGCCGAGTTCGAGCGGGCGGCTGAGGCCAAGCTCGGCGAACGGTTGAGCGAAGCCGCCCCCGATGGTTTGGGGATTCGTTTGGAAGGCCTCACGATTCACGATCTCCATCCGCCGCAATCGGTGGTGGCCGAGTACCATGCCGTGGCGGAGGCGATTCAGAAACGGGATAAACTGGTGAACGAGTCGCTGGCCGAGGCGAGTCGCATCCGCACCCGTTCGCAGGAAGTGGCCCTACGCACGATCCGCACCGCCGAGGCGGACGCCCATCAGAAGGTGCGGGAAGCCACGGCGGCCCGCGATGGTATCCTGCATTGGCAAGCGGCCCGCACTACATTGAGCGACGCCGAGGAGGCCGGGTTGAAGAAACTCCCGTCGGCGGAAGCGGACGCCCGACGCACCGCGATGTTGGCCGAACGCCGACGGTTGACCGAGTTCCGCTTGGGCTTGGAAGCCATCACGGCCGTGCTGAAATCCCGGGACAAGATTTTGATCGATGCGGACAAGCTCCCCGGCACGCGCAAGCTGTATTTGCTCGATCCGGAATTGATGCCGAGAGTGCCACCGCTCGCGGTGCCAACTGGAGAATCACGTTGAACCGATTCGCATACGTTCCGATTGCCATTCTCGGGTTGCTGTGGGCGCGCACGGCCTGCTACAGCGTCGATTACGCCGAGTTCGCCTTCGTCACGCGGTTCGGTGAACCGGTGGCCAAGTACGATGGTGCCACCGAAGCCGGGTTGCACTTCAAGCTGCCGTGGCCCATCGATAACGTGCTGCGCATCGACCGGCGTTTGCAATCGTTCGACCTGCCCGCGACCGAAAGCCTCACCAAAGATCCCGCCACCGGCACCGTCGATAAGACGCTCACCGTGGATGCGTTCATCACGTGGCGCATCCCGAACGCGGCCGCCGCCGATCGGTTCATCAAAGCCGCGGGTACGCCGGATCAGGTGAAACGGATCCTCGCGCCGCGCATCGGTGGTCGCATCGCGGCGGTGGTCAGCGGCCTCACGCTGGAGGAACTCATTTCGGTGAAGCCGATCGCGGAAGCGGATGCCCGCGCGGAGAAGCTCCAACAACAATTGCTCGGCGACGATTTGAAAGCGAAAGTGCTCGCCGAGTACGGGGTGGAAATCGTCACGCTGCGCATCCGCCGATTAAGTTACCCCGAGGCGGTGCGGAACAGTATCTACGAGCGCATTCGTTCCGAACGGGGCCGCAAGGTGGCGGAGTACGAGAACGATGGCCGCAAGCAGGCCGCCGAGATCATCACGAAGGCAGAACAGGATCGCCGCCGGGTCGAAGTGGATGCGAAGGCCGAGAAACAATTGATCGAAAGCAAAGCGGACGTGACGGCCGATCAACTCCGCAACGAAGCCCACGCGAAAGACCCGGAATTCTACGCCTTCCTCCAGAAGCTCAAGGCGATGCAAACCGCGCTCAGCGAGAGCCGGGATATCCTGCTCCTCTCGCTGAACCACGACTTGTTCAAACTTTTGCGAGAGCCTCCGAAGGCGGGGAAATGATCCGCTTCCGCTACCTGCTGTTCATCGCGGTCACCGCCTACCTGCTCACGGGCATCGCCCAAGTGGGGCCGGAGGAACGAGCCGTGGTTCGGCGGTTCGGCCGCGTGGTGGCCAAGCCGGGGCCGGGGCTATGGATCGGCTTGCCTTGGGGCATCGACCGCATCGACCGCGTACGGGTGCGGATCGTCAAGCAACTCGCCGTCGGCGTACTCCCAGAGGAATCCTTCGAGGCGCTGTTCACGCCTTCCGGGCAGTTCCTCACCGGCGATCAAAATCTGTTGAACACGCGATTGATCGTGGAATACGCCATCGAAGAGGCCGCACTGGAAAACTACGTCGTTCACAAGGATCAAGTGGAACCGGCGCTGCGACGCGAGACGGAAGCCCTCGCCGCGGAATGGCTCGGTTCGCACACGGTCGATCGCGCCCTCGGCGGCCGCACGGCGCTCACGCAATGGATCTTCGACCGATTACCCGAGCGAATCGCCGGCCAGAATCTCGGCATCACCGTCGAACGAATCGCCGTGGAATCCTTGGCCGCCCCGGAGGAGGTGCGCGATTCCTTCGAGGCGGTGAATCAGGCTCAAACCGCCATCCGAACGCGAACGAACCAAGCATCGCAGGAAGCCGAGCGCCAAGCGAACGAGGCGAACACCGCGAAGTTCCGCCGCTCGGCCGAGGCCGAATCGTATCGGAACGAACGGGTTTCGCTGGCCACCGCGGAAGCCGCGGCCTTCCTCGCCCGCCTCGAACAGTATCAACGGCAACGCGCCGGGAACCCCGATTGGCTGGCCACGGTGTGGCGCGAAGAGATCGGCAAACTGCTGGCACTCGTCGCCGTGCGCGGGCGAATCGAACTCTTGGACGATTACCTCGGCCCCAACGGGCTAGAATTGCACCAGTTCCTTCCGGAGAAGAAGAGGTAGCCCCTAAGTCTCCATACGCGCATCCACTTGGTGGAATATCGATGGATCAAGATACTTCGTCCACAAAGATCGAAAACAAGAATGATTGTTCCTTGATTCTGTTCTTGGCAACTCCCACCGAAGAACAAGGCTTGAAGTCGGCTGCAGACTCACTCGGAATCAAGTACGAAACGATCAAGCGGAAAGTATCGCCATTCGGTGAGGAATATCTTTGGTTCGGCAGAGTTGGAAACGAAATCGTGATCGCATTCAGCCCCCCGAGAATCCAAGGTCGCATCGTAATGGGTGCGTCGGGCTACTTGGGAACAGCGGCGCGCGGGATGCGATTGAGGGTGGCGACGGGGGCACAAGGGATCGTGCAGTTGGGGATGGCTTTCGGAATCGACCCTGAAATGCAATCGCCGGGCGATGTCTTGGTTTCGACGGCAATCGTGCATTACGACACACGCGAAGTGAAAGCGATTAAACGATCCCTCGTTTCGAGACGATTGTTCGGGGAAAGTTATTTTACCGACTATTCCAGGGCGATTCACGAAGAAGCCAGCGAAAGCCTCGTCGGATTGTTCAAGCGCATAGGGCTGAAGTGCCGCGGTGATTATGGGTTGCATTTCGGCGCCGTGCTTTCCGGAGCGGCCCTGATTGGCAGCATGCGGTTTCGCGATGAGTTGGTTCGCCATGTGCCACGCGGTTCCGAGGAAATCGTTGGAGGGGAAATGGAAGGAGTCGGGTTGCTGGCCGCATCGAGCGCACACGGCGAACCGGTTTGGTGTATAGTAAAAGGGATTTCGGATTTCGCGGACGGTAATCGGAGCGGCGATTCCGATGCGTACAGGTTGCTTGCCTGCAGAAATGCGGCCGACTTCGTCTTGCGATCCCTATTGATGGATGCTTGGGACGAGCAATCGGAATAACAGATCTGCGAAAGGAACCCGCATGTCCATTCAAGCATTTTTCGGTTCAAAGCAAGATCTGACGGATCCGCGTTTGCGACCGTGGAAGCAACAATTGGATCGGGGAAGTACTGCGGTTCTCGAGATTTACAATCCGGAAACCACATTCGGAACCACACTTCCGGAGATGCGGTTGTCCTTCGAGCAAAAAGGGTTGGCCACCCTTCAGGAAACGGTCTCATGGGACGACGACTTGAACAACGGTTTGATCCGTTTCAAGATTCGAGCGGCAAACGTTGAACAAGAAACGATGCGATTTTCGCTCGGACTGCGTACCGCTCTTCGCAAAGCCACTCGAGAGTTCGGAGATGGCTATTTCAATGCGGTTTTCCTCGACTTCATCCGAGATTCGGATTTATCGACCAACGCGATGATTGCGAAAATGCTGAAGTCCGTTCATACCTACAAGCCAGCAAAAAGCGGAGCATCGGTCAAGGATTATGCATTGTGCAAAGAACTCATCTCCAATGCCATCACCGGGCGTGCAAAAGAGTTGGTCGAAGAACTTCAGTATTCCCAAGAGCAAGCCGAGCAAATTCTGGTTGCTGCCATTGCGAAGTACCTCGACAATCGATTTTCGGTGAGCCGCCGACAACACCTGGGAATTGCGATTTCATGATAGGTAACACATGCCGCGATTGGTGATCCTTCACGGGCCGGGCATCGGCAAGCGATTCGAACTCGCCCCGGGTACCACCGTTGTCGGCAGGCATTCCACGAATGCGATTTCCATTGACGATGCGCGGGCTTCCCGCAAGCACTGCGAACTCGTCGTCAAAGATGGTTCCGTCACCCTCGCCGATCTCGGCAGCGGCAACGGCACGCTGTTGAACGATCGCATCGCTACCAACGCGATCCTCAAGAACAGCGATCGCATCCAAGTCGGCGATACCGTCTTCCTCTTCGCCACCGACGATACCAACATCCTGCCGCCGAACACGCTTGATACGGCGAGCTTTGTACTGCAATCCGATCCGAATTACGCCACGGCCATCTTGCGGAGCGTTCCCGCCGAGGAGGGCAGCCGATTTCTCGCCAACCCCGAACAAGCCGGAACGGAGTACCTGCGGCAGCGGTTGGCCAATCTCGCCGTGATGTACGAAGCCTCGAATGCGGTGAGCGATATTCTGGATGTCGAGGAGCTGCTCGTTCGCATCGTCGATCTCGTGTTGAAATGCACCGAAGGGGATCACGGTTGCGCCGTGCTGCTCGATCCGGAAACGGGCGAACTCACCCCCAAAGCGATGCGCAGCCGGGGGAAGAACGCCGAGGGGGAGTTGAACATCAGCCGAACCGTGGTCGAACATGTGTTGGAACATAAGCAGGGCGTTCTGGTTTCGGATGCCGCGGTGGACGAACGCTTCCGCGGCGGCGTGAGCATCGCCAAGCATCAAATCCGCGAGGTGATCTGCGTACCGATGCGCGGCCGACACGATACCGTCGGCGTGCTCTTCCTCGATACGCAAGCCCCCACGGCGAAATCGACCGGCGGCCGCGATCCGGTGAAGTTCACCGAGGATCACCTGCGCTTGGCCGTGGCCGTGGCTCACCAAGCGGCGCTCGCAATCGAAGAAAACCGCTACTACCAAGGCATGCTGCAAGCCGAGCGCCTCGCGGCCATCGGGCAAACCATCGCGGCATTATCGCATCACATCAAGAACATTATGCAGGGTGTGCGCTTCGGTTCCGACATGGTTCGCATGGGCCTGCCTTCCCTCGATGCCGAGTTGCTTACCAAGGGCTGGCGGCTCGTGGAAAAGAACCAAGCGAAGATCGACGATCTGATTCTCGACATGCTCAGCTTCTCCAAGGAGCGCGAACCGGCGTTCGAGAGCACCGACTTGAACGGCTTGGCGAACGAGGTGTTGGATGTGATTCGCGGCCGCGCCGCCGGGGCCGGTGTGGTACTGGAATTTCGGGCGTTTCCCGAACTCGGGCCGGTTTCGTGCGATGCCGATGGCATCCACCGGGCACTGTTGAACATCGTGAGCAACGCCGTGGACGCCGTGGAAGATGAGGAAGTTCCCCGCGTGACGGTGAGCGTGCGGCGCGTCGAAGGGTTCGCCGAGATCGCCGTGGAAGATAATGGCCCCGGCATCCCGCCGGGCAAGCGGGAAGAAATCTTCAAGCCGTTCGTGAGTACGAAAGGCGGCAAAGGCACCGGATTGGGTTTGCCCGTCAGCCGCAAGACACTGCGGGAACACGGCGGCGATGTGATCGTGAACGGCGGCGTGGGCCGGGGCACGGAGTTCGTGATGCGGATTCCACTATCGGAGTGATTGCCCTATTCCCCGCGGATTTGCCGGAGCGAAAGGATGGCCGCACCTTTGAATGGTTCCCCTTCGTTTTGGGCGATTTCATCCAGCAAGGTTTCCGCCAAGTCGGCGGTCGGGCCGGTGCGGCCCAACGCTTGAATGGCACAGACGCGGGCGGTATCGGTGCCGCTGGCGTTGTCGTCGGGAACTACCTGGGCCGGGGGCGTTACGGTCTTGCTGCTGGTGGTTCCGCTGTTGCCGTGCAGACTCGCGTGTGTGACCTTCGCCCGATGGGTGGGCGGATTGGGCCGGAACGAATCGATGGTGGCCATCAGCGCGGAGACGGCGGGAGTCGCTTCCGCACCCATCCAACCGAGTGAGATCGCGGCTTCGCCTCGGACGAACGGATCGGGATCGCGAAGCGCTTTCAATAGCGAGGGAAGTGCGGGCGGCCCGATTTGGCTCAGCGCTTTCGCCGCCAAGCGGCAGAGCACCACGTTGGCACCCCGCATCGCGGTATCCAAGGCGGGGATCGCTTTGGCACCGACGGCCCCCATCGCTCCCAAGGCTTGTGCCGCTCCGGAGGCGGTTCGCGGATCGCTATCAAGCAAGCTGGTGCAAAGCGTGTGGAGTGCGGGCAATGCGTTGGCTCCGAGTTTCCCCAAGCCCCACACGGCATTCCGGCGAACGTACTTATCGCCGTGCGATAATAATCCCACCAGCGTCGGAACCGCATCGGCCCCGATCCCGCCAATCGCTTGAACCGCGGCTTCCCGCACCGCTTGCTCTTCGTCGTCGACGGCGATGATGAGCGAACCGAATGCCGATTTGGCCTCCGGCCCGGCCTTCGCCAAGCCGCGCGCGGCCTTGGCCCGAAGTAACCCATTCGGGTTCTTCAAGCCTTTGGCTAAAATGGAGATGTCGTCTGCCGGCATTCGCAGTCCATCACAAAAGGGCCGGATTCTTGCTGTATGGGAACCTAGTGCGCCGATACTGGGGATGCAAACCCGTTTGTCGGCGATATTGCTCCGCCGACGCGTCCGGTGTATAATTGGGTGGTTACAGGGGGTTCACGATGGATTTGAGCAAGCCAATTGCGAATGGGAAACGGGTCGTCGGGATGATGGCCGCGATGGTGCTGGGCACCGCCGCCGGGCCGAGCGATGCGCGTGCCACCCCGGCCCCGACTTCGCAAAGCGTTGCCATCAATGAGATTAGCCGCTACTGCCAAGCCTGCTGGCGAAACGCCCGCCTGCCGGCGGATCGCTGGGGCGATTGCACGCAACAGGTGTTCACCCGCCTGTTAGAAAATGTGCAAATGGACAAGTGGAACGGATTGTTGAAATCGGAAGGCGAGGAAAAATCGGAATTCCTCCGGGCCATCGACGCGGTGAAAAAGCGGACGCAACGCGACCGACGCCATGGGGAGTTGACGAACGAAGTTTCGGATCGCCGCAACGGCTTCGAGGCGAACCTGCGGGATCGCCGGGAGAGCGTGAAATTGGCCGCCGCCGAGGTTCTCAGCGATCGCCAACAGAGGATCGTGGAAATGAGTGCGGAAGGTTACCCGGTGCCGGAAATCGCCGACCACCTCGGCACGACTCCGGAACGCATCTCGGATGAAAAGTACAAAGCGATCCGCAAGCTCCGTTTGCACCTGCGCTCGGATGTGGATGGTTAGTGCCCGTCGGATGAGTTGATTCAAATCAGAATCCACTTGCCCATCGGGGAGCGGGTCGTCCCGCTTCAGGACGGGGAGAGAGGGTAAGACAAGAACTGCCTCTGACATATCGCCACTTCTTGCCTCAAAAAGCAAGTGCTTCACTTCACATTTCGGATTTCGATTGCCGTTGTTTGCGGTATTCCCCCGGCGAGATGCCGAGTTCGCGAGAAAATACTTCGTACAGACGTTGGATGGTTCCGAACCCGACGTCGTTGGCGATCTCGGCGAGGGGCCGATTGCTTTGCGCCAGTTCCCGTTTGGCCCGTTCGATGCGCACGCGGCGGATTTCGGTGGCGATCGGCCGATCCAAGACCTTGCGGAAATAGTTGTGGAGCGTCCGCGTCTCGGAGCCGATTTCGCGCGCCACATCGTCGGGGCCGATATGGCGGTGGCTGTTCGCCGAGATGTATGCCAACGCGGAGGCCACGAGCGCATTCTCGACGGCGAAGAAGTCGGTCGATTCCCGGACGACCAAGCCCTTCGGCATGATGTGGATCGGTTTTTCCGGCGGCGGTTGACCATCCATGAGAGCGTCCAGCAACTTGGCGGCTTCGTAGCCGATGCGATCGTAGCCGATCTCGATGCTGGTGAGCGAAGGCCGCGGGTGTTCGCATAGCGTCTCTTCGTTTTTGCCCGCGATGATGGCCACGTCCGCCGGAACCCGCCAACCGCGGCGGTGGCACGCCTGTACGACCATTCGCCCCAAACCCTCGAGGCCGACGTACATGCCGACCGGGGGCTTCAAACGATCCATCCAGAGTTCGATCAATCCTTGCGCCTTGCGCCAGTGAGCGAGATCTTGCCAAGGGTTTTGCGGGATCCGTTGCGAATCGCACGGGAATCCGGCTTGGCTCACCAACCGCGTGAACTCCTTCACTTCGAGTTCGTGATCGACATTCTTGGTGGAAGTGAGCGTGGCGAAATTGCGGAAACCCCGGGCCACGAGGTGTTCGGCGAAGAGGCGGCCCGACGCCGTGGAATTGGGGTATACTCCCGGCAGCTGTCGCCGGGCGGGCGAACTCGGCCAGACGTTGACGACCGGCACGCCCTGTTTGGCCGCCCGTACCGCGAGGTGCACGTTCGCCCGGGCGATGATGCCATCGTAGGGAAAGGCGATTCCCTCTGGTGCCGTAATTGTATCGTGGGCGTATTCATCAATGATCGAATCCCAGCCGTGCTTTTCGGCGTACTCCTGCGTCCCGGCAAAAATGTCGGCGTGCCGTTTATACGGCCATTGGAGATCGAGCATGATCGCCACGCGGCGCGGTTTCTGATTCATCTTTGTGTTCAAAAAATAGGTAGCGAATTTCTCGGAAACGTTACTGGGAGATGTTATATTAAAGATGTTGCAGTTAACACGGGGTGAAATATGTTTCGAACTCATCGCCCGAATCGCGGATTCACAACCCAACGTTGACTACCTCCCGCCTGCTTCTCCTTTCCCACAGTTCGAGATCGCCAATGATTATTCGTACCCGACACCTGTTCAAGCTGGGCGCTATCGCCTTCTCACTTCTCGGGAGTATTGCAACTGCTGCGGATATGCCCAAGCCGGATGGCAAACCGGCGGACATGACCAAGCCGGTTCAAGTCTACATTTTGTTGGGCCAGTCCAACATGGTTGGGCTGGGGAAAATCACCGGCTCCGAGGTGTCGTTGGAGAATGCGGTTAAAGAGAAGAAGAAGTTCACCTACTTGGTGGACAATGCGGGGATGTGGGCCGAACGCAAGGATGTTCGCTACGTGCGAATGATGTCGGGCAAAGGCCCGCTCAACAACGAATGGATGACCGTTAAAACCTGCAAGACTATCGGCCCGGAGTTCGGCATCGGCCATGCAGTGGGGAATGCCGTGGAAGCCCCGGTGATGATCCTCAAGAGTTGCATTGGCAACCGCAGCCTCGGATGGGATCTTTTGCCTCCGGGCAGCGAGCGGTTTGAAGAAAACGGCAAAGTGTACGCCGGTTACAAAGAATCGCCCGATTCGTGGGCGAAAGGCACAGAACCGAAGCCGATCGCTTGGTACGCCGGCAAGCAGTACGACGACGACACGGCGGATGCGAAGAAGGTGCTCGCCGATCTCGGCAAGCACTACCCCGATGCGACGAAATACGAGGTCGCGGGGTTCTTCTTCTGGCAAGGCGAAAAGGATGGCGGCAACCCCGCACACGCCGGCCGATACGAACAGAATCTCGTCCGCTTCATCAAACAATTGCGCACGGACTTCAAATCTCCGGACGCGAAGTTCGTGCTCGCCACGTTGGGGGAATCCGTGAAGGGGAGTGAAGGCAACGGTGGGAAAATTCTCAATGCCCAACTCGCCGTGGACGGTAAAAGCGGCAAGTATCCGGAGTTCAAAGGCAACGTGGCGACCGTGTACGCCAACCCATTGTCCCTCGGCGGCAGCGGCAACAGCCATTACGGTGGCAATGCCGAAACGTACATGAATGTGGGTGAAGCCATGGGGCAAGCCATGGTAGAATTGCTCAAGAGTAAATAAGAACGAGGCCACAATGTCGTACCCGATCCGTACCGTTCTTTGCATTCTCATTCCGCTCATTGCATCACCGCGCGCGCCGGGGGCCGAAAATGTGCCGGCCGGCGGCAAAGCCATCCCCCAAGATGTGAAGGCCGTGCTCGTCGCCTACTGTACCGGTTGCCACGGCGAGAAGCGCCAAAACGGTAGCGTACGGTTCGATACGATTGCCGAACTCGGCAACGGTGCACGGCTCGATCTGCTCGGCAACATCCGCGAGCAATTGCACTTTCAAGACATGCCGCCGGAAGAGGAAAAGCAACCGAGCACGGCCGAACGCAAACTCCTCTCCGAATGGTTGCGGGCCGAAGTGATCCGTTTGGGCGGTTCCGATCTCGAAGATAAGCTCCGCTATCCCGATTACGGCAACTCGGTCGATCACGACAAACTCTTCGGCGGTACCGTCAAAGATAAAGCCTTCACCTCTGCACGGCGTTGGCTAGTCAGCCCGCAGATTTTCAACGAACGCGTATTGGACATCTTCCAACTCGATGCGAAGGAACGCGCCGGTCTTGCGCAACAAGGTTTCTACGGTGTGACCAACCCGTTCGTGCTCCCCGAAAAATCGGGCGTGCGCGATTACGATAACGGCGTTCTCGATGGCGGCCACCTCTTGGTGATGCTCACGAACGCCGAGTGGATTTCCAACAAGCAACTCTGGGCCGCGCGGATCAAGAAAGGGGAACTCAAAGCCGGGGTGTTCGAGAACCCCAAGGACAAATGGATTCCCAAAACGACGCCTTCGGCGTTCGAGAAGATCGTTCTGAATGCCTCCAAACCGACCGACCCCGAACTGACCGACGCGATTCGAGCGCAGTTCGAATTCGTGTTGCAGCGCCAGCCCACTATCAAGGAACAAGCCAACTACCTCGAACTCACCCGCGCCGCCGTGGATCTCGGCGGCAACACCGAAGGCCTCCGGCAGATGCTGGTATCGGTGCTGCTCGAATCGGAGTTCCTTTACCGCTTGGAGTTCGGCCGCGGCAACGCCGATGAATTCGGCCGAAAGCTGCTCACGCCACGAGAAGCGAGCTACGCCATCAGCTACGCCCTCGGCGACCGCCGACCCGATGCGGCACTCGCCAAAGCCGCGGCCGAAGGGCGATTGAACACCAAAGACGATTACAAGCGCGAAGTGCTCCGTTTGTTGAACGACCAACAGTATTTCCGGGGGCCCATCGATCCGTCGTTGAACGGCAACCCGAGGTCGCACGTCGTAGCGCAGCCGAAGATCATACGCTTCTTCCGCGAGTTCTTCGGCTACGCCGGCGCACTCAAGGTGTTCAAAGACGTCAAACGCAGCGACGGCATTTACAGCAACCCCGATCGCGGGAGTGCGGGCACGCCCGGCTACATCATCAACGAAGCCGATCGGCTCGTGGCTTGGATCGTCGAAGGCGATCGCGACGTATTCAACGGGCTGCTCACCACGGATCGATTCTACGTTTATCACAACCAGGAAAACGAAAAGGGAGCGAAGCTCATTGAGGGCTGGCGCAAGGTGTACGAAACGCTGAAGGATACCAACTGGCGGAAAGACCCCGAACAAGTGGCGAAGGATCACGCGGCCCTGTTGAAGCAGTACATCGACCCCAAGGGCGTGGACGGCAAGACCAAGGGGAACCACGGTAACAGCATCGCCCGATTGATGAACCATTTCGAGCAAACCTTCGGCAACGGGAACACGCCGTTCACCACGTTCCCGTGGGCGTTCGGCAATCATTATTGGTATTCGCCCATTTACAGCCTGCCCGAGACGCCGGGCCGCAACAGCGCGTACAAGAAAGTCGGCGGCCTCGACTACCAACCGGTGCAGCCGTTCCACTTGGATAACCGCAAGGGCATCCTCACCCACCCGGCGTGGCTGATCGCCCATTCCCAAAACTCCGCGACCGATCCGGTTCGCCGGGGGCGCTGGGTCCGCGAGAAACTCCTCGCCGGCCGTGTGCCCGATGTGCCCATCACCGTCGATGCTCAGATCCCCGAAGATCCGCACAAAACCCTGCGCGATCGCCTCGCAATGGCCACCACCAAGCAGGAATGTTGGAAGTGCCACGAGCACATGAACCCGCTCGGGTTGGCCTTCGAAAAGTACGACGACTTCGGCCGATTCCGCACCGCGGAAGCCCTCGAATACCCGGAAAATCTGGTCGGTTCCGCGAAGGATAAGAACCATGCCGACACCTACAAAACCCTGCCCGTGAACGCCGGGGGCAACCTCCGCGGCACCGGCGATTCCAAACTCGATGGGGACGTGACCGACGCCCTCGATCTGATTGATCGCTTGGCAAAATCCGAGCGCGTTCGACAATCGATCATCCGGCACGCGTTCCGCTTCTACATGGGGCGTAACGAAAAGCTTTCGGATTCGCAAACCCTGATCGATGCCGACAAAGCGTACGTCGAATCCGGCGGCAGCTTCAAAGCCGTGATCGTGTCGCTTCTTACTTCCGATTCCTTCCTCTACCGCAAATAACGGGGGCTAACCGATGTTGAACCGCAGAAAATTCTTGGCCGCGTCCGCTTCCACCACCGGCTTGGCTTTCGCGCCGTGGCTGCAGAGCGCGTTCGGTGCCACCGAATTGGGGAAACCCCCGATGCGCTTCATCTTCATGCACAAAGGCAACGGGCTGCTGCCCCACGCGCTGCCACCGACGACCCTCAGCGCGGCGGACATGGAAAAGGAGAAGGGGAAGAAATCCTTTGAAGTCGATTTGAATAAGCACGAGTTGCCGAAGTGGATGGCCGCGCTGAACGAACACAAGCAGAATCTGACGATTCTCCAAGGCCTCTCCGGCAAGATGTGCACCACCGGGCACCACACCTGGCAATCGTCTCTCGGCGTGTACAAGGCCAACGAACGCCCCGGTTCCATCAAGTGGGCCACCGTCGATTTCGAATTGGCCTAGCTCTTCCCTTCGCCGTTGGAACACATCGAATGGGCCTGCTTCCCCATCGGCGGCGGCAACGCCCGCGGCAACATCAACGGCATCGAGAAAGGCTTCTCCGCCCGCGGGCCGCAGCAACCGAACTACGCCTTCGGTTCCCCCAAGGTGGCGATGCGGGAACTGTTCAAGATGGTTTCCGCGAACAGTGCCGACCAAACCAAGTACGAACTCGAACGCAAAGTGCTGGAGTTCACCGCCGGTACCCAATCGGGCCTCGCTTCCCCGTTGGAAGGAATCGAAAAGACCAAGCTGGCCAACTACAGCGAATCGATCGAAGCGATCCGCACCCGCAACGGCAAGATGGACGCCATCGCCGCGGTGATCCGCAAACACTTGCCGAAGTTGGACGCCAAGTATTACGCCGAGGACATCAGCACCACCGATCGCCAATGGGGCCACACCGAGATTCTGCTTTCCACGCTCATCTCGGGCATGACGAACGTCGTCACCTTTACCGTCGATGAACTCGGTACGATCTACACCGGACTGCCGAGCATCGAAAAGGAGCAAGTGAACCTGCACGACGTCGGCCACGGCAAAGCGGTCGGCGCGGTCACCGCCGACGAAGTCCGCGAAAAGGTTCGCACCCAGCACATGAAGCTCATCGATACCATCGTGAAACGGCTCAAGGCCGTGCCCGAAGCCGGCGGCAGCATGTTCGATAACACCACACTCTTCTACTTCCCCGATAACGGCGAAACCCACCACAGCAACGGCAGCGAATGGCCGTTCATCGTGCTCTCGGGCAAGAACGCCAAGCTCGATATCGCCGGGCGCTACATCCGCCTGCCCGGCTACGGCGACGTCGGCCACAAGACCCTCGGCAACTGGTACACCACCGTTCTGAACGCCTACGGCAACCCGATCAAACACTACGGCGACCCCGACTTGGCTTTGCAATCGATGAAGCGGGATCAAACCGGGGCCATCAAGGAATTCTTGGGCTGAGTTTGGCCGGATCAAAAGGACTAAATACGAGCCGTCAATTCCCCCGGGAGTTGGCGGTTTTTTTGTTGGTTGCAGGCGTGCGCAAAAACGGTAGCGATTTTCTCGGAATCGTGAACGCGCTCTGTTAGACTTCACCTAAAGCACACAAACTGCCCACAACGCACTCTCCGAAACCTTGGTAAATACTCCACTGTTTGTTGCTTTAGAGGAACGATTATGAAGATCATGGCTCGAACACTCCTCCTCCTCGCGGGGATGACCGCCGCAAGCAGCGCGAATGCGCAGACGCTCACGTGGGATGCCAACAACACCGGTGCCGGTGTCACGAACGGTGGCGGTGCGTGGTTGAACACGAACCAATGGTGGGATGGCACAACGAACGTGGATTGGAGCAGCGGTGCCGACGCGATCTTCGGTGGCCCGAACACCGCCGGCGGGGCTGTCACGCTCGCCAGCCCGACGACAGTGAACTCGTTGACGCTCAACGTCTTCACGGGCACCTACACGCTCGGCACCGCCGGGCAAGAGATTACACTCAATAACGGAATTACGAAGAATTCCGGCTCGGGTATTGTATCCATCATCAGCCCGATCACGCTCGGTGTGGCGCAGACTTGGACCAATAACTCCGCCACCGCGCTGAGCACTAGCAACGGGACGAACCTCATCACCAACGGCGGGTTTCAACTGACCGTGGATGGTACGGGCACCACCAACTTTGGCATTATCAACAACGCGGCCGTGACTCTTTCCGGCTCGGGTGCTCTGGTCAAAAACGGTTCGGGCAGGCTGAATATCGGCGGTATCAACTCGGGCTTCACCGGGGCCGTCACCGTGAATGGCGGTGTGATGCAGGTGTTCAACGATGCGGGTGCGCTCGGTGCTGGTAATCTGACGCTCAACGGCGGGGTAATTTCCTTCTTTTGGGCCACGAACTACAGTCGAACCTTGGGTACCGGCGACAACCAAGTCCAAATCCTCGGCGGAGAGAGCGGCTTTGCCGGCTCAGGAACGACAGGGCCCACGATCAATCTGGGCGCTGTTGTGTGGGGTGCGTTAGGCGAGGGGTCGGCCACGGGATTCTTTAATCCAAGCAAATTCCTCCTGGGCGACTCTGGCACCGGAAACGCAGCTGCAACGACCTTCTCCAGCGGCATCGACCTGAATGGCGGGACACGGACCATTTTGGTACCAGCCGGCCTCAATACTGGATTCAATCGCTCCACCATCTCCGGTGCCATCACCAATAGCACAGGCACAGGAAACTTGGTCAAGGAAGGTGGCGGTATTTTGTTTCTTACCAGCGGTTCCAGCGCCTACCCTGGTACCACGACTGTCAGCGAAGGCAGGTTGGACTTCGGGGTGATTAACTTGAACGGTATCGGCGGCGGGGTGGGATCCCGTGACATAACGGTGGCCGATGGTGCTGTCGTCCGGCGTAACGCCCTCGATAATGCCTTCCTCAACCGTTTGGTTGAAACGACCAATGAAATCGGTGTGATGACCGCTACCACTGCCAACAACTTCGACTTCAGTAGCAGCACCGGAGCCGACCTTCCCAACGCCTTCCTCGGCAACTGGGCTGGCAACGGAGCGAAGGCGGAAATCAGCGGCACCATCACACCAGGCAGCAATGGCTACAAATTCGGTGCACTTGGCAGCAGCGGCAACTTGGGGATTCGAGGCGCGGTCACTGGTGCCAATACCCTAACTGTCGGACAAACCGGAGCATCTGGTATCCGTGTGACGCTTGCAGGTGCCAAAGACTTCACCGGAGAGACTGTAATCAATACCGGTGCTAGGCTAGCTTTGGGTGACAACCTGGCCCTCCAGAACAGTGCTCTCAATGTCGGTTCCGCAGGTGGCAACATTGCCTTCAACGGGGGGACGGCGGCAGCCACCATCACCGGTAACACAGTTGCATCCAGCCCGACATTCGGTGGCCTCATCGGTAGTCGAAACCTTTCCTCGGTTTTCACGACGGCAGGTGGCAATAACGAAAGCAACCTGACCGCCAATAACATTACGGGATTCACCCTCAACGTCGGTACGGGGAACACCT